>NZ_JAIGQA010000267.1:0-8239 GCF_019733245.1 Streptomyces sp. WAC04114 | reverse complement strand
TCCTCGGGCTGGGGTGCGGGCGCTGGTGTGGTGCGGCTCGGCGGTGTGGGCGGGGTCGGTGCGGGTCGCGGGGTGTCGCCGCCCACACCGCCGAGCCGCACCACACCAGCGCCCGCACCCCAGCCCGAGGAGCCGAAGAAGCCACACGACCCCAATCTGTGCGTGCCGGTGATAGGCCTGTGCGTGGACGCGCCGGTCGGCCCTCACTGACAGTCGGCCGACAACCGACGAGCGGCTACGGCGCCCCGTCCCGGCGCGTGAGCAGCCACGGCTCCACGACGCCCAGGCCACGCACCGGCCGCTGCCACATCGGCTGCAGCCCGAAGCGGTACACCGGGGGCTCCTCGCCCTCCTTCTCCGCCGCCGCTGCCTCCTCGGCCGCCTCCGCCTCCGAAGCCGGGGCGTCCTGCGTACGGATCAGCTCCTCGGCGAAGGCGGTGTCGACGAGGACGGCGTCCTTCGGAGCTATCGAGGTGAGCCGGGAGGCCAGGTTGACGGTCGTACCGAACACATCACCCATACGGGTGGTCACCGTGCCGAACGCCATGCCGACGCGCAGCTCCGGCATCGTCTCGTCGTGCGCCATGGTCTCGATCAGCCGCAGGGCGATCTCGGCGGCCGTGCCCGCGTCGTCGGCGGCGTAGAGCACCTCGTCGCCCAGGGTCTTGATCAGCCGCCCGCCGTTCGCGGCCACCAGGTCGGCGGCCGTCGTCTCGAAGGCCTCGACGAGCTCGCCGAGCTCCTCCTCCTCCATGCGGCGGGTCAGCCGCGTGAAGCCGACCAGGTCGGCGAAGCCGACGGCCAGGCGCCGGTCGACCATCTCCTCGTCGTCGGCCGCCTGCACGACCCGCCCGGCCGAGGCGGCGAGCTGCCGGCGCCAGACGTAGACCAGGAACTCCTCCAGCTCCGGCAGGAGCAGCTCGACGATCGGGTACGTGACCTCGGTGCGGGTCATGCCCGGCTCGGGCGGCTCGGTCAGCCCCTCCAGGAAGGAGTCGATCTGCCACTCGGCGAGCCGCGCGGTGGTCTGGCCCGTGGACCGGGCCACCTGGACGGCCATCGCCTCGCTCAGCAGCCCCGCCTCGACGAGACCGGCGAGGCGCCGCAGGGCGAGGACGTCTGCCTCCGTGAGGGCCTTGGCCTGGCCGATGTCGGCGAAGCCCATGGCCCGCCAGAAGCGGGAGGCCAGTTCCATGGAGACACCGGCGCTGCGGGCCGCCTGAAACGGGGTGTAGCGGCGCTCGGCGCCCAGGATGAGCCCTTCGAGGCGCAGGGCGAGCGGATCCTCGCCGGAGTCGGCGCCCTGCGCGTCCTCGCCGGAACCCGAGTCGTCGACGGTCACGCGTGTTGCCCTTCCGATCTGTCACGGTCATGTATCGACCGGCCTCAACTCTACGGCAGGTGTGCGCCAGCTCACTCCGTGAGGTTCAGCCGAGGCCGTCGCTGCGGGCATGCGTGCCGCTAAGGGCGGCACCCGTCCCAAGGAGAGCGGCACCCCGCTCCGCCGGGTTGCGGAACGCCCCGGCCTCAGCTCACGCCGGCCTCAGGTGCACGATGTCTCCGGCCCCGACCGGCTCCTGCACCCCCTCCTCCGTCGCCAGTACCAGCCGCCCGTCTCCGTCCACAGCCACCGCTTCCCCGACGAGCGCCCGATCTCCCGGCAGCTCCGCCCGGACCACCCGCCCGAGCGTCGCGCACCCGGCCGCATACGCCTCCTGCAACCCGCTCGGTCCCGGGTCACCACCGGCCTCACGCCACTTCCCGTACCACTCCTCCAGCGAGCGCAGCACCCCCCGCAGCAGCGGATCCCGGTCCGTGCTCACCGCCCCGGCCAGGGCCAGCGACCCCGCCGTCGGCACGGGCAGCTCGTCATCCTTCAGGGAGACGTTGATGCCGACCCCGATCACGACCCCGCCGTCCCCGGCCCGCTCCGCCAAGATGCCCCCGGCCTTGCGCTCCGCGCCCCCCACCGTGACCAGCAGATCGTTCGGCCACTTCAGGGCCGTGTCCACGCCCGCCGCCCGCGACAGGCCCGTCGCCACCGCGACCCCCGTGAGCAGCGGCAGCCAGCCCCACCGCGCCACCGGCACCTCGCTCGGCGTGAGCAGGACGGAGAAGAAGAGGCCGGAGCGCGGCGGCGCCGTCCACTGGCGGTCGAGCCGGCCGCGGCCCGCCGTCTGTTCCTCGGCGACCAGCACCGCGCCCTCGGTCACCTCGCCCTTCGCCGCCCGGGCCACCAGATCGGAGTTCGTGGACCCGGTGCGCTGCACCACGTCCACCTCCGACCACAGCCCTCCCGGCCGCACCAGACCCCGGCGCAGGGCGGTGACGTTGAGAGGCGGGCGGTCGAGGTCGGACCATCGGCTCGGCCTTGGCTCACGGGGCCCGTCGGACGGGTTTCCATCTGCACCTGGTGGCGTCTTCATGCAAGCCACCCTAGGTTTGACATCCGCCATCCCGCAGAGGGAGTGGATTCCGGCCCGGAGACTGCTGAGGTTCACGGGCGCTCGGCCACTTCGTGGCGCCGCGCAGCCGATTCCGTAGATCTCATCGGCGATCCTGGGAAGGCGGGGGCGGTGTGGCAAACGCCGCACTGCCGATGTGGAGGCACCCCACTACTCTACGGATGAGTAACCGTCCCCCCTTTTGAGCAGGCAGGGAGCCGCATCCCGATGTCCGAGCCGGAAGAGCAGCAGCAGCCCGACATTCACACGACCGCGGGCAAGCTCGCGGATCTGGAGCGACGCATCGAGGAAGCGACGCACGCCGGCTCCGCTCGCGCCGTCGAGAAGCAGCACGCCAAGGGCAAACTGACGGCCCGTGAGCGGATCGAGCTCCTGCTCGACGAGGGCTCCTTCGTCGAGCTCGACGAGTTCGCCCGGCACCGCTCCACCAACTTCGGCCTCGACAAGAACCGCCCGTACGGCGACGGCGTCGTCACCGGGTACGGCACCGTCGACGGCCGCCCGGTCGCCGTGTTCTCGCAGGACTTCACCGTTTTCGGCGGGGCCCTCGGCGAGGTCTACGGCCAGAAGATCGTCAAGGTCATGGACTTCGCCCTGAAGACCGGCTGCCCGGTCATCGGGATCAACGACTCCGGTGGCGCCCGCATCCAGGAGGGTGTGGCGTCGCTCGGCGCGTACGGCGAGATCTTCCGCCGCAACACCCACGCCTCCGGTGTCATCCCGCAGATCAGCCTGGTGGTCGGGCCGTGTGCGGGCGGCGCGGTCTACTCCCCGGCCATCACCGACTTCACGGTCATGGTCGACCAGACCTCGCACATGTTCATCACCGGCCCCGACGTCATCAAGACCGTCACCGGCGAGGACGTCGGCTTCGAGGAGCTGGGCGGCGCCCGGACCCACAACGCGACCTCCGGAGTCGCCCACCACATGGCGGGCGACGAGAAGGACGCCATCGAGTACATCAAGCAGCTGCTGTCGTACCTGCCGTCCAACAACCTCTCCGAGGCGCCGGCCTTCCCGGAGGAGGCGGACCTCGAGGTCGGCGACGAGGACCGCGAGCTGGACGTGATCGTCCCGGACAGCGCGAACCAGCCGTACGACATGCACGCGGTGATCGAACACGTCCTGGACGACGCCGAGTTCTTCGAGACGCAGCCGCTGTACGCGCCGAACATCGTCACCGGCTTCGGCCGGGTCGAGGGCCACCCGGTCGGCATCGTCGCCAACCAGCCGATGCAGTTCGCCGGGTGCCTGGACATCAATGCCAGCGAGAAGGCCGCCCGCTTCGTGCGGACCTGCGACGCCTTCAACGTCCCCGTCATCACCTTCGTCGACGTGCCCGGCTTCCTGCCCGGCGTCGACCAGGAGCACGACGGCATCATCCGCCGCGGCGCCAAGCTGATCTACGCCTACGCCGAGGCGACCGTCCCGCTCATCACGATCATCACCCGCAAGGCCTTCGGCGGCGCCTACGACGTCATGGGCTCCAAGCACCTGGGTGCCGATCTCAACCTCGCCTGGCCCACCGCCCAGATCGCCGTCATGGGCGCCCAGGGCGCGGTCAACATCCTGCACCGCCGCACCATCGCCGAGGCCGAGGCGAACGGTGAGGACCTGGAGGCGGTCCGGGCGCGACTGATCCGGGAGTACGAGGACGCCCTCCTCAACCCCTACGTCGCAGCCGAGCGCGGTTACATCGACGCCGTGATCCGGCCCTCCGAGACCCGCCGGCACGTCGTACGGGGTCTGCGTCAGCTGCGTACGAAGCGGGAATCCCTGCCTCCGAAGAAGCACGGCAACATCCCCCTCTAGCCCGCAGCGAGCCCAGGAGGCCCACATGACGATCAAGGTCGTACGGGGCAACCCGACCCCGGAGGAGCTGGCCGCCGCCCTGGCGGTGGTCAGGGCCCGCGCCGCGGCGGCGGCAGCCGCCCCGCCCGGCGCGCCGACGTCCCGCGATTCCTGGTCCGACCCGTCCCGCATCGCGGCCCACCGCCTGCCCCAGCCGGGGCCGGCGGCGTGGGGCCGGACCTACTGGCCGGGGTGATGCGTGGGGGTGGGCCCGGCAAGTTGAGTACGCGTACTCAGGCGCCGGCCCACCCCCCGTCCGACCATGGAAGGCATGCTGTGGTCCGACCCCGAGAACGAGCCGCCCGAAGAACTGCGTGACATGCAGGACATGCTGCGGCGGCTGAGCGTTCTCCTGGCCCTGGCCATGGTGCTCGTGATGATCGTGATCGGCGTCAGGTGAACCGGCCCCGCCCGGGTGACTAACCTGACCGCATGACTGCTCAGCGCCGCAGGCGACTCGTCCTCGCCTCCCAGTCCCCCGCCCGGCTCGGGCTGCTCCGCCAGGCCGGCCTCACCCCCGAGGTGATCGTGAGCGGCGTCGACGAGGACGCCGTCACCGCCCCCACCCCCGCCGAGCTGGCGCTCGCCCTCGCCGAGGCGAAGGCCTCCGTCGTGGCGGCCCGGCCGGAGGTCAAGGACGCGCTCGTGATCGGCTGCGACTCGGTGCTGGACCTGGACGGCCGGGCCCTCGGCAAGCCCGCGGACGCCGAGGAAGCCACCGCCCGCTGGAAGTCGATGCGCGGCCGGGCCGGCACCCTGCAGACCGGCCACTGCGTCTACGACACGCTCACCAGCCGCTACGTCTCCGCCACCGCCTCGACGATCGTCCACTTCGGCGAGCCCACCGACGAGGAGATCGCCGCCTACGTCGCCTCCGGCGAACCCCTCTACGTGGCCGGGGCGTTCACCCTGGACGGCCGCTCGGCCCCGTTCATCGACGGCATCGACGGCGACCACGGCAACGTGATCGGCATCAGCCTGCCGCTCCTGCGCCGGCTCCTCGCCAAACTGGGCGTGGGCATCACGGAGTTGTGGGCGCCGGTGGAGAAGTGACCGGGGACCCGTCGCCGCCCTTGCCGCCCTCGGGCGCGGCGTCGGCGGGCTCGGCCGGACCGTCGTACGTCATCAGCAGCAGCACGATCAGCGCGAGGACCAGCACCATGAACAGGAACGCGGTCCAGCCGACGAGGCCCCAGGTGAACGCGCCCAGCAGCCCGTGCACGACGGCCGCGCTGATCAGCAGCACCCGTCCGAAGCCCGCCGGGGGCCGGTCCCGCAGCGCCACCAGCAGGGCGACGAGGCCGCACAGGGCGAAGTAGAGACCGAAGACGATCCCGCCGATCTTCGACGACACCGACATCATGTGCGGGTCCAGCCCGGCCAGTGACATGTCCTGCCGGTCGACGACCGTCCCCAGGAACCAGTTCAGCGCCGCGACGCCCAACGCCTCCGCGAACAGCACGACCGCCACGACCCACGCCACCGGCCTGCGTATCACCGGGCCCACCCTCTTCCCTTGAAGACATCGCGAACGCTACTAACCGGTAAACCGGGGGACAAGGGTCCGTCGGCGGGCAAAGAATCATTGGGCCATTCGTAGGGACTCGACAAAGAAACAGAGTGGCCCGCAGCACGTGATGACAGAGACCTTGACCACAGGAGACGGCTAGGGTTTCCCGAAGGAGTACTGCGTACCGCGGTGCGACAAGGGATTTCGCGGGTCGAGCGAGCCTCGCATCACGCTCCGTGTGGGCAAGCTCACCACTGGGGACGGGTCGAAGTGTCGTGTCGGCTGTCCCTAAACTCGGCTTGTTTCAAGGAGGGAGCCTCAATCGTGCGCAAGGTGCTCATCGCCAACCGTGGCGAAATCGCTGTCCGCGTGGCCCGGGCCTGCCGGGATGCCGGTATCGCGAGCGTGGCCGTCTACGCCGACCCGGATCGGGACGCTCTGCATGTCCGCGCCGCGGATGAGGCGTTCGCCCTGGGCGGTGACACGCCGGGCACCAGCTACCTCGACATCGAGAAGGTGCTGGGCGCCGCCCGCGAGTCGGGCGCGGACGCCATCCACCCGGGTTACGGCTTCCTCTCCGAGAACGCCGAGTTCGCTCAGGCGGTCCTGGACGCGGGCCTGATCTGGATCGGCCCGCCGCCGCAGGCGATCCGCGACCTCGGTGACAAGGTCGCCGCCCGGCACATCGCGCAGCGCGCGGGTGCCCCGCTGGTCGCCGGTACGCCCGACCCGGTGTCCGGTGCCGACGAGGTCGTCGCGTTCGCCGAGGAGCACGGCCTGCCGATCGCGATCAAGGCCGCCTTCGGTGGTGGCGGTCGCGGCCTGAAGGTCGCCCGCACCCTCGAAGAGGTGCCGGAGCTGTACGACTCGGCGGTCCGTGAGGCCGTCGCCGCGTTCGGCCGGGGCGAGTGCTTCGTCGAGCGCTACCTGGACAAGCCGCGGCACGTGGAGACCCAGTGCCTGGCCGACCAGCACGGCAACGTGGTCGTCGTCTCCACCCGTGACTGCTCCCTGCAGCGCCGTCACCAGAAGCTGGTGGAGGAGGCCCCGGCCCCCTTCCTGTCCGACGCGCAGGTGGCGGAGCTGTACTCCGCCTCCAAGGCGATCCTGAAGGAAGCCGGCTACGTCGGCGCCGGCACGGTCGAGTTCCTCGTCGGCCTCGACGGCACGATCTCCTTCCTGGAGGTCAACACCCGTCTGCAGGTGGAGCACCCGGTCACCGAGGAGGTCGCCGGCATCGACCTCGTGCGCGAGATGTTCCGCATCGCCGACGGCGAGGAGCTCGGCTACGGCGACCCGGAGCTGCGCGGTCACTCCTTCGAGTTCCGCATCAACGGCGAGGACCCGGGCCGCAACTTCCTCCCCGCTCCCGGCACGGTCACGACGTTCGCCCCGCCGTCCGGCCCGGGTGTCCGTCTGGACGCGGGCGTGGAGTCGGGCTCGGTCATCGGCCCGGCGTGGGACTCCCTGCTGGCCAAGCTGATCGTCACCGGGCGCACGCGCAAGGAGGCCCTGCAGCGGGCCGCCCGTGCGCTGGAGGAGTTCCAGGTCGAGGGCATGGCCACGGCGATCCCGTTCCACCGTGCGGTGGTGAAGGACCCGGCGTTCGCGCCGGAGCTGACGGACTCGTCGGACCCGTTCACGGTGCACACCCGGTGGATCGAGACGGAGTTCGTCAACGAGATCAAGCCGTTCACCGCGCCGGCGGAGACGGACGCGGACGAGGAGCCGGGCCGCGAGACGGTCGTCGTCGAGGTCGGCGGCAAGCGTCTCGAGGTCTCCCTGCCGTCGTCGCTGGGCATGTCCCTGGCCCGTACGGGCCTGGCGGCGGGCGCCAAGCCGAAGCGCCGCGCGGCGAAGAAGTCGGGCCCGGTCGCCTCCGGCGACACCCTCGCGTCCCCGATGCAGGGCACCATCGTCAAGGTGGCCGTCGAGGAGGGCCAGGAGGTCAAGGAGGGCGATCTGATCGTCGTCCTTGAGGCCATGAAGATGGAGCAGCCCCTCAACGCGCACCGGTCGGGCACGATCAAGGGCCTGAGCGCGGAGATCGGTGCGTCGGTGACGTCGGGCGCGGCGATCTGCGAGATCAAGGACTGACCGCCCCTCGGCGGACGGACTCTTTCGGCGCGGCCCCGTGCTTCGGGGCCGCGCCGACTGCGTGAACGAACGCCTACGGCGCGGCCCTGGGTCGGAAGCCGGGCGGCTGCGCCGACTGGCTGGACGAACGCCTACGGCGCGGCCCTGCGTCGGGGGGGAGCGGGCGCCTGCGCCGACTGGGTGGACGAGCGCCCACGGAGCGGCCCTGGGTCGGGGCCGCGCCGGGGGGTGTCCGTCCTCGGAACGGCGCGATGGACCCTCATACCGACTGACTGGCGTTGACGCGCCAACCACTGCGGGCGGACACCCCCCCCCC
>NZ_JAIGQA010000266.1:0-8255 GCF_019733245.1 Streptomyces sp. WAC04114 | reverse complement strand
CTCCCCCACCGCCTCCCCCTCGGCGAGCGGCGGATGAGGCCCGTACTCCCCCAGTGGTCCGGGACGCTGGCCGTGAAGGCCGCCGTCTTCATCGCCGTGATGTGCTGCGCGCTGGCGGCCCTGCTCGGCGTCCTGGTGCATGTGCAGGTCACGAACCAGACCGTCGGGCAGGCCCGTGACCAGGCGTTGCAGCGGCTGACGCAGGCGACCGAGCGGTACGAGGCCGGGGACACCCTGTGGCAGGGCGCCGGGGTGGATCCGCCGGAGCTGCCGCGGGAGCTGCGGGACCTGGCGGTGGCCGGGGAGCGCGGCACGATGGTCGCCGACCGCGCGGGACGCCCCACGATGTGGGCGGCGGGACCGGTCGACGGCGAGCGGGCGCTGGCCGTGGCGGTCGACTACTCCCAGCAGGCCCGCACGATCGCCGGCCTCGACCGGGCGATCCTGTGGTCGTCGGGCCTGGCCATCGGGGCGACGCTGCTGGTCGGCGCGTTCGCGGTGACGCGGGTGACGCGCCGGCTGCACACCACGGCGCTGGTGGCCCGGCGGATCAGCGCGGGCGACCTCGACGCGCGCGTGAACGACCCTCGCACGGGCCCGCGCACCAAGGCCGGCCCGCCGGACGAGGTGGCCGCGGTCGCCGCCGCCCTGGACTCCATGGCGGCCTCCCTCCAGGGCAAGCTGCTCGCCGAGCAGCGGTTCACGGCGGATGTCGCGCACGAGCTGCGCACGCCGCTGACCGGGCTGCACGCGGCGGCCGAACTGCTTCCGCCGGGCCGTCCGACGGAGCTGGTCCGGGACCGGGTGGCGGCGCTGCGCACCCTCACCGAGGACCTGCTGGAGATCTCCCGGCTGGACACCGGCCGGGAGCGGGTGGAGCTGGACACCGAGCGACTGGGGCCGCTGGCCGAGCGGGCGGTGCGGGCGGCGGGGAGCGACACGGAGGTCAGGGTCGTACGGGACGTGGCCGTCGAGACGGACCGGCGGCGGCTGGAGCGGGTGCTGGGCAATCTCGTGGCGAACGCGCACAAGCACGGTCGGGGGCCGGTGGTGCTGACCGTGGACGGTCCGGTGGTGACCGTTCGCGACCACGGGGACGGGTTCCCGGAGTACCTCGTCGCGCACGGGCCGCAGCGGTTCCGGACGGAGGGCGGTACGCGGGGGCACGGGCTGGGGCTGACCATCGCCCGGGGGCAGGCCGAGGTGCTGGGAGCACGGCTGGAGTTCGCGAACGCGCCGGACGGCGGGGCGGTGGCCACGCTGGAACTCGCGGTGGAGTGAGCGCCCGGGGCGCGTCCTCCTATGGCCCAGCGTGAAGGGCGGCACCCGCTGGGCGCTCCTAATGTGGCGATTAGTCAGCTTCGGCACCTTCGCCCCCACATGGAGGTAACCCCCATGTCCCTGCGCACCCGTCTCTCCATAGCCACCGTCGCCGGGCTCCTCGCCGCAGCGGCCACCATCACGCCCGCCGCCGCCACCACGTACGACGACTGGGACCCGAGCGGGGGCAACGGTAACGGCAACAGCAACAACTGGCAGAACCCGAGCGGCGGCAACGGCAACGGCAACGGCAACCAAGGCCAGAGCGGCTGGAACAGCGGCTCCGGAGGCAACGGCGGCAACGGCGGCAACGGCGGCAACCAGAACTCGAACAGCTGGAACAGCGGCAACAACAGCCACAGCAACCAGGGCCTCTACCGCGGCGTCGTCACGGCGAACACCCTGGCCCTGCGCAGCGCCCCGAACCGCGGTTCGCAGATCATCCGGTACGCCCACCGGGGCGACGTCGTCAACATCTTCTGCAAGACGGGCGGCGAGACCGTACAGGGCAATCCGCTCTGGTACCTGCTGACGGACGGCACCTGGGCCTGGGGCGCGGCCCGGTACATCGACAACATCGGCCCCGCGCCACGCTGGTGCTGACACTCCGTTACTCAAAGGCACACAAGACGGACGGTCTGGGTAGGTTCCGGGCATGAGCAAGGCCGGAATCACCGTGGCGACGGCGGACCCGCCCGCGCCCGCCGTCCGCCGCCTCCCCCGGCGCCGGGGCATCGAACTCGCCCTCATCGTGCTGGCCGTCCTGCTGTCGGTGTACGGCTACTGCGCCGTGGGCCTCGCCCGGCACGGAACGCTGCCACCCGGCGCGGCCGGCTACGGCGCCGGGCTCGGCGTCCTGGCGCTGCTGGCCCATCTGGCCGTACGCCTGCGGGCCCCGTACGCCGACCCCCTGCTCCTGCCCATCGGGGTGCTGCTGAACGGGCTGGGGCTGGTGCTGATCTACCGGCTGGACCTGGAGACCCCGGGCGACCGGGCGGCACCGGCCCAGCTGGTGTGGTCGACGCTGGGCGTGGCGCTGTTCATCCTGGTCGTCCTGTTGCTGCGCGACCACCGGGTGCTCCAGCGCTACACGTACGTCTGCGTGGTGGCGGCGCTGATCCTGCTCACGCTGCCGATCCTGTTCCCGGCGGTGAACGGGGCCCGCATCTGGATCCGGATCGCCGGGTTCTCCATCCAGCCGGGCGAGTTCGCGAAGGTGCTGCTGGCGGTGTTCTTCGCCGCGTACCTGGCGGCGAACCGCAACGCCCTCGCCTACACCGGCCGCCGCATCTGGAAGCTCCAGCTCCCCACCGGCCGGGTCCTCGGCCCGATCGTCGCCGTCTGGCTGGTGAGCGTCGGCGTGCTGGTCCTGGAGCGCGACCTCGGCACGTCGCTGCTGTTCTTCGGCCTGTTCGTGGTCCTCCTCTACGTCGCCACCGGCCGCACCGGCTGGATCGCGGTCGGCCTGCTGCTGGCCGCGCTGGGCGCGGTCGCCGTCGGCCGGCTGGAGCCGCACGTGCACAGCAGGATCGAGACCTGGCTGCACCCCTTCGCCTCCATCGAGGCGGGCGAGGGCGCGAACCAGCTCGCCCAGTCGCTGTTCGCCTTCGCGGAGGGCGGCATGCTCGGCACGGGCCTGGGACTCGGCCACTCCGTCCTCATCGGCTTCGCCGTGAAGTCGGACTTCATCCTGGCCACCGCGGGCGAGGAACTCGGCCTGGCCGGCATCGGCGCCGTCTTCCTCCTCTACGGCCTGCTGGTGGAGCGCGGTTTCCGCGCGGGCCTCGCGCAGCGTGAGCCGTTCGGCCGGCTGCTCGCGGTCGGCCTGGCGACGTTGGTGGCGTTGCAGGTGTTCGTGATCGCGGGCGGGGTGACCGGGCTGATCCCGCTGACCGGCATGGCGATGCCGTTCCTCGCGCAGGGCGGCTCGTCGGTGGTCACCAACTGGGCGATCGTGGCGCTGCTGGTGCGGGTGAGCGACTCGGCCCGGCGCAGTTACGACGGGCAGGACGCCCGGTGACCCGGCACATCCGGCACGCCGGGTACTTCTGTGCCCTGCTGCTGGTGGCCCTGCTGCTGAACGCCGCCCGCGTCCAGGTCGTCCAGGCCCCGTCGTACGACCGGAACCCGGGCAACCGGCGCCCCGACATCACCCGCTACGAGCAGCCCCGCGGGGACATCCTGGTCGGCGGGCGGCCCGTCACCGGCTCCCGGGACACCCGCGAGCACCTCCGCTACGAACGGACCTACACGGACGGCCCGATGTACGCCCCGGTCACCGGCTTCGCCTCCCAGCTGTACGGGACGACGCTCCTGGAGAACAGCGAGGACGGCGTGCTGTCGGGCGCGGATCCGATGCTCGCGCCGTTTCCGCTGTGGAACGACTTCACGCGGGCGCGCAACGCCGGCGGAGACGTCGTCACCACCCTCCACCCCGCCGCCCAGGAGGCCGCGTACCGGGGGCTCGCGGGCCACAAGGGGGCGGTGGCGGCGCTGGAGCCGTCGACCGGCCGGATCCTGGCCCTGGTGTCCGCCCCGTCCTACGACCCCCAGCCGCTGTCCGGCAACGGCTCGGCGGCGGCCCGGGCCTGGTCGCGGCTCACCGCCGACAAGGACCGCCCGATGCTCAACCGGGCGGTGCGGCAGACCTATCCGCCCGGCTCGACCTTCAAGGTCGTCACCGCGGCAGCCGCGCTGGACGCCGGTGTGGTCACCGACCTCGATGCGCCGACCGACACCCCCGACCCCTACCGGCTGCCCGGGACGCGCACCCGCCTGACGAACGCGTCGAAGGGCTGCGCGAACGCCTCCGTCCGGGAGGCCTTCACGTTCTCCTGCAACACGGTGTTCGCCAAGCTCGGCGTGGAGGTGGGCGTGGCGGACATGACAGCCACGGCGCACGCCTTCGGCTTCAACAACGGGGAGCTGAGGGTCCCCTTCCCGGTGGCCCGGTCCACCTTCGACACCACCCTCGACCAGGCGCAGCTGGCGCTGTCGTCGATCGGCCAGTACAACACCCGCGCCACACCGCTGCAGATGGCGATGGTCGCGGCGGCGGTGGCCAACGGCGGCCAGGTGCGGGACCCCTACCTGGTGGAACGCACGACCCGGCCGGGCGGCAGCACCCTGGCGACGGCGGGCTCGCGGGCGATCCGCCAGGCGATGTACCCGTCCACGGCGGTCCGGCTGCGGGCGATGATGCGCGACGTCGTCGAGAACGGCACCGGCCGCAACGCCGCCATCCGGGGTGCCAAGGTCGGTGGCAAGACCGGCACCGCCCAGCACGGCCTCGGCAACTCCGGTACGCCGTACGCCTGGTTCGTCTCGTGGGCGCAGGGCGATCGCGATCTGGCGCCGCGGGTGGCGGTCGCGGTCGTGGTGGAGGACGCGGAGACGGACCGCGGTCACATCAGCGGCGGCGGTGACGCGGCGCCGATCGCCCGGGCGGTGATGGCGGCGGTCCTGAAGTCGCCCGAGCAGCCGCCCGGTTGACGGCCCTGGCACGGCCGCCCGGTTGCTGAGACGGGGCTACCGGGACCGGGGGAGCCCGACCTACCGTTCGGTTCATGACTGAGCCCGCGTACGAACTCGCCCAGGTCAACCTCGGCCGCCTCAAGGCCCCCTTGGACTCTCCGCAGCTGAAGGACTTCGTCGACAACCTCGACCCGGTGAACGCGGACGCGGACGGGGCCGACGGTTTCGTCTGGCGCCTTCAGGGCGAGGGCGGCGACGACGCCACGGACGTGCCCGTCTTCGGCGACTCCTGGCTGATCATCAACATGTCGGTGTGGCGCGACACCAACGCGCTGACGGCGTACATGTACCAGGGCCGGCACCGGGAGATGCTCGCCCGCCGCCGCGAGTGGTTCGAACGTGTCCAGGAGGCCATGGTCGCCCTCTGGTGGGTCCCGGCGGGCCACCGCCCCACGGTCGCCGAGGCGGAGTCCCGCGTGCTGCACCTGCGCACGCACGGCCCGACACCGTACGCCTTCACCCTGCGGACCTCGTTCCCGCCGCAGGGTACGACACCGCTGCTCGGCGAGGTGCCGGAGGGCCTGGGCTGCGCACTCTGACGGCCCCTCAATCGGCCGCCCGGCCGGCGTCGATCGCCCCCGTCACCTCCGCCACCCGCGCCTCCTCCTCCGCCGCGAAGCGCTCGGCGTCGAGCTTCTCGGCGATCTCCTCGTCCTCGGACATCAGCAGGTCGAGACTGGCGTCACCCATCTCCAGGACGCCCATGTCGACATAGGCCTGCTGGAGGCGCTTGCCCCACAGGCCGATGTCCTTGACGCAGGGGACGATGCGGCTGAACAGCAGCCTGCGGAACAGGGTGAGGAACTCGGACTGCTCGCTGTACTCCTCCGCCTCGGCCTTCGGGATGCCGAAGTTCTCCAGCACCTCCACGCCCCGCAGCCGGTCGCGCATGAGATAGCAGCCCTCGATGACGAACTCCTCGCGCTCGCGGAGCTCGGCGTCGGTGAGCTGCTTGTAGTAGTCCCTGAGCGCCATCCGCCCGAAGGCCACGTGCCGGGCCTCGTCCTGCATGACGTACGCGAGGATCTGCTGGGGCAGAGGCTTGTCCGTCGTGTCCCTGATCATGCCGAAGGCGGCGAGCGCGAGGCCCTCGATCAGTACCTGCATACCCAGGTACGGCATGTCCCAGCGTGAGTCGCGCAGCGTGTCGTCCAGCAGGGACTGGAGGTTGTCGTTGATCGGGTACAGCATCCCGATCTTCTCGTGCAGGAAACGGCCGTAGATCTCGGCGTGCCGGGCCTCGTCCATGGTCTGGGTCGCCGAGTAGAACTTCGCGTCCAGGTCGGGGACGGACTCGACGATCCGCGCGGCACAGATCATCGC
Source organism: Streptomyces sp. WAC04114 (assembly GCF_019733245.1). Lineage (NCBI taxonomy): Bacteria > Bacillati > Actinomycetota > Actinomycetes > Kitasatosporales > Streptomycetaceae > Streptomyces > Streptomyces sp. WAC04114. The sequence continues at coordinate 2,078 of NZ_JAIGQA010000266.1, read as the reverse complement.
GCCCTGCTCGCCGTGCAGGAACTGGCTGAACTGCCAGGAGGCGTAGTGCTTGCGCAGCTCGCCCTTGTCCTTCTCCGTCAGCTTCGCCCAGTGCCTGGTCCCGTAGAGGGACATCGCCTCGTCCGGGGTGCCGAGCGGATCGCAAGGATCCACTTCCAGCTCCCAGTCGATCCGCTTGCGACCGTCCCACTGCTTGTCCTTGCCCTTCTGATAGAGGGCCAGGAGCCGGTCGCGGCCGTCGTCGTACTCCCAGGTGAAACGGGCCGCGCCGCTCGCCGGCACCTGTCGTAGGGGCTCTTCCGGTTGCATGGCGTACAGGTCGAAGGTCGGCATGCCCGCAGGCTCCTACGAGGTAGACACCGGGTCAACAAGTAGCGCGCGGGGGATTGACGAGCTTGCTGACAGGCAGTCTCATAAGGGGGACAGTGACGTGTGCACAACGAGGTGGGCAGCCATGACGACCCTGACGGAAGCCGACGCGCTCGACGGCCTGCGCGATGCCCTCGGCCTGCTCAAGGACCGGGAGCAGGTGGCCCAACGGCTGCTCGACTCCTCCGCCAAGCACTCCTTCGATCCGGACAAGGAGCTGGACTGGGACGCGCCCTTCGAGGAGGGCAAGTGGTTCTGGCCCCCGGAGCTGGTCTCGCTCTACGACACCCCGCTCTGGAAGCGCATGGGTGAGGAGCAGCGCATCCTGCTCTCCCAGCACGAGGCGGCGGCCCTGGCCTCCCTGGGCATCTGGTTCGAGATCATCCTGATGCAGCTGCTGGTCCGGCACATCTACGACAAGGCGGCCACGAGCGCGCATGTCCGCTACGCCCTCACCGAGATCGAGGACGAGTGCCGCCACTCCAAGATGTTCGCCCGCCTGATCTCCCACGGCGACACACCCTGGTACCCGGTCAGCCGCGCCCACCAGCACCTGGGCCGCCTGTTCAAGACCATCTCGACCACCCCGGGTTCCTTCACCGCCACCCTCCTCGGCGAGGAGGTCCTCGACTGGATGCAGCGCCTGACGTTCCCCGACGAGCGTGTCCAGACCCTGGTTCGCGGTGTGACCCGCATCCACGTCGTGGAGGAGGCCCGCCATGTCCGCTACGCCCGTGAGGAACTCCGCCGCCAGATGGTGACGGCGCCCAAGTGGTCCCAGGAGTTCACCCGCGTCACCTCCGGCGAGTTCGCCCGCGTCTTCTCGGTGGCCTTCGTGAACCCGGACGTCTACACCAACGTGGGCCTGGACAAGCGGGAGGCACTCGCCCAGGTCCGCGCGAGCGGCCACCGCCGAGAGGTCATGCAGAACGGCTCCAAGCGACTGACCGACTTCCTCGACGACATCGGCGTGCTCCGAGGGGTCGGACGCCGCCTGTGGAAGTCGTCCGGGCTGCTGGCGTAGAGGCCCCGACTCCGTCATGTCCATGCAGGGTGACTACTGTCCTTAAAGGCGCAGTCACCCTCCGTGGCCCTGAAGGAGATCAGCACCGCATGTCCCCCACACCACCCGTCTCAAAACCGTCGCCATCGGTGCCACATCCGCCCTCACGCTGAAGCCAGTCGAGGACGCCTGGAAGACCTACCGGCGCAGCAGCAAGGAGGGCGCGGCCGACGGCATGGCCACGAAGATGTTCTTCGCCACAACCCCGGCCGACCCGAGCGTCTACGCCCTGCGGACGGCCGACGGCGGCGTCCTCGCCCTGTTCCCGGCCGCCCACAAGCAGGAATCCCTGCTCAAGGAGGCCTACCGCTCCAACGCGTCCCTCGTGCCCAGCAAGGAGCAGTCCGCGTTCGGCGCCACCCGGGGCCCCCTGATCACCGACGTGTTCGAGGGCCAGGGCCTGGCCGAACTCACCCCGAAGGCCACGCGGATCACGGCCGTCGACTTCCAGCACGTGGACGCGCGTTAGGCGGCACCCGCACCCGCGTACGGCGAGAAGGGGCCGTGTCGGGGGGTGTCCGCCCGCAGCGGTTGGCGCGTCAACGGACAGTCCGTCTCTATCGAGGTCCATCGCGCCGTTCCGAGGACGGACACCCCCCGACACGGCCCCTTCTCGCCGTACGCGGGTGCGGGTGCCGCCTAACGC
>NZ_JAIGQA010000265.1:0-8304 GCF_019733245.1 Streptomyces sp. WAC04114 | reverse complement strand
GTGTCCGCGTCGACCCGTTCCCCCTCCGCCCGTCCTCGGACTCCGGCTCGGTGACCCCGACGGCGGACGCGGACACGGAGGAACTGGGCCACTCGTAGCCTCCGGCGGCTGAACCGGCCTGGGGGCGCCGCACGCTGCCGGGTCGTCGGCGTTCCGCCTGGCTCCGGGCTCGCGTCCGGTTGTGTCGCGGGCGTTCCGCCTGGCTCCGGGGCCCATGTCCGGCTGGCTGTGTCGCTGGCGTTCCGCCTGGCTCCGGTGCCTGCGCCCGTTCGCACCCCGACGGTTGATCGTGCCGAGGTCTTCGTGGTCCGGGCGGACCGGGGGCCGTGTCCGGTGGAGCGGTCGTCGTTGGCCCGGGGCCGGGTCCCCGCGTTGTCGGGTCACCGGTGGTCCGCCGGAGAAAGGGCCCCGGTGTTCCCCCCCCGTGTGCCCGGAAGGGCGGCCGCGGCCCGCGTCGGGCGGGCGGGCGGTCGGTGGGCCGCAGGCGGTACCTTCGTCCTCACGTCCACGAGGAGAAGGAACGGAACGTGAGCAGCAAGTTCGTGCGGCCCGCCGCCGAGGGGGCCGATCCGTTCGGTACCGCCCGTCTGCGGCGCGGTGTCCTCGACGCCTGGGCCACCAGCCCCGCCCGGTTCCGCGAGGACGCCAACGCCGAGGAGGACCTGGTCCTCGGCGGCTACCGGGACCGGCTCGTCGTGGAGCTCGCCCAGAATGCCGCCGACGCGGCGGCCCGGGCCGGTGTGCCCGGACGGCTGCGGCTCACCCTGCGCGACGGGGTGCTCGTCGCCGCCAACACCGGCGCCCCGCTGGACGCCGCCGGCGTGGAGTCCCTGTCCACACTGCGCGCCTCGGCCAAGCGGGACCCGCGCGACACGTCCTCCGTGGGCCGGTTCGGCGTCGGCTTCGCCGCCGTCCTCTCCGTCACCGACGAGCCCGCCGTCGTCGGCCGGCACGGCGGTGTGCGGTGGTCGCTCGCCGAGGCCAGGGCACTGGCCGCCGAGACTGCCCGGCACAGCCCCGGCCTCGGGGACGAGGTCCGGCGCCGGGACGGACACGTCCCGCTGCTGCGCCTCCCGTACGCCGCCGAGGGCACCGCACCCGCCCCGTACGACACCGCCGTCATCCTGCCGCTGCGCGACACCCCGGCCGCCGATCTCGCCGAGCGGCTGCTGCGGGCCGTCGACGACGCCCTGCTGCTCACCCTCCCCGGACTCGAAGAGCTGGTCGTCGAGATCAACGGGGAGAGCCCGAGGACCCTCACCCGCCGTACCGACGGTGCCTTCACCGTCGTCGACGACTCCGTCCACGGCGTCACCCACTGGCGCACCGCGGCGGCTCACGGCCCCCTCACCCCCGACCTCCTGACCGACCGGCCCGTCGAGGAGCGGCTGCGGCCCCACTGGTCCGTCACCTGGGCCGTGCCCGTGGACAGCGACGGCAGCCCGGCCCGGCCCCGCACCAGCGCGGTCGTGCACGCCCCCACCCCGAGCGACGAACCGCTCGGCGTCCCCGCGCTGCTCATCGCCTCGTTCCCGCTGGACTCCACCCGCCGGCACGCCGCCCCGGGCCCGCTGACCGACTTCCTCGTCCAGCGCGCGGCCGACGCCTACGCCGAACTCCTCGGCGACTGGCGCCCGGTGACCTCCGGGATCATCGACCTGGTGCCCGGCCCGCTCGGCAAGGGCGAGCTGGACGGCGCCCTGCGCCAGGCGATCCTCGACCGGCTGCCGCGCACTTCGTTCCTGCCCCCCGCCCTCCCTCCCCGCGAGGGCGACGACCTGCCCGATGCCCTGCGGCCCCGGGACGCCGAGATCGTCGAGGGCGCGGGCGCGGACACCGTGCGGGTCCTCGCCGAGGTGCTGCCCACGCTGCTGCCCGCCGGGCTGGAACGCCGCGCCGAGCTGCGGACCCTGGGCGTCGCCCGCGTCCCGCTGACCGACGCGATCGACCGGCTCGCCGGGCTGGAGAAGGAACCCCACTGGTGGCGCCGGCTCTACGACAGCCTGGCCGGGGTCGACCCGGACCGCCTGTCGGGACTCCCGGTCCCGCTCGCCGACGGCCGGACCACCATCGGACCCCGGCAGATCCTGCTGCCCAGCGTGGAGGCCGCCCGGATCGACCCCGAGGTGCTGGCCCGGCTCGGCCTGAAGGTCGCCCACCCGGACGCCGCCCACCCCATCCTGGAGAAGCTCGGCGCGCTGCCCGCGACGCCCCGGGCCGTCCTCACCACCCCGCAGGTCCGGGCCGCCGTCGCCGCGTCCCTGGACGACGAGGGCGGCGTGAACTGGGAAGAGGACGTCCTCGACGCCGACGAACTGGCCGACACCGTCCTCGCGCTGGTGCGGGACGCGGGTCTGGAGCCCGGCGACGAGCCCTGGCTCGGCGCGCTCGCCCTGCCCGACGAGGACGGTGAACCGGCCCCGGCCTGCGAACTCGTCTACCCCGGCAGCCCCTTCGCCCAGGTCATGCGCGAGGGCGAACTCGCCGCCGTGGACGCCGAGCTGGCCGACAAGTGGGGCGAGCAGCCGCTGGCCGCCTGCGGTGTCCTGGTGAACTTCGCGCTCGTCCGCGCCACCGACGTCGTCCTCGACCCGGATGAACTGGAGCCCCGCGAGGGCGACTTCGCCGAGCCCGACGACGCGGGCCTGCTGGACGCCGTCGACGTGTGGTGCGAGGACGTCCTCGACCGCTTCCCGGACAGCCCCGTGCCGCCGGTCGCCACCGAGATCGTCGCCGTACGGGACCTCGATCTCGTGGACGAGGACAAGTGGGCGCAGGCGCTGGCGCTGCTGTCCCGGCCGCCGCTCAGGGACGCCATCGTCCAGCCCGTGCGGATCCTGCTGCCGGACGGGACGCACGAGGTCGTCCGGCCCTACACCGCATGGTGGCTGCGCGGGAACCCGGTGCTCGACGGCCGCCGCCCGGCCGGTCTGCGCGCCGCCGGCGGTGACCCGCTGCTGCGCGGTCTCTACGACGAGGCCGACGCGACCGGGTTCGAGGACGAGCAGGTGCTGCGGGCGCTGGGCGTGCGGACGTCCGTCGCCGCGCTGCTGGACGAGCCCGGCGGCGCCGCCGAACTGCTGGAACGGCTCGCCGACCCCGAGCGCGAGGTGACGGGCACTCAACTGCACGCCCTGTACGGGTCGTTGGCCGAGCTGGACCCAGAGCAGGTTACCCTGCCGGACGATCTGCGGGCCGTCACCGACGGCCGGGTGGAGGTCGTGGACGCGGCCGACGCCGTGGTGTGCGACTCGCCCGACCTGCTGCCGTTCACCGAGGGCGTCCCGCTGCTTCCCGTACGGCCGTCGCGCGCCGCGGACCTGGCCGAACTGTTCCAGGTGCGGCGGCTGAGCGAGTCCGTCACCGGGAAGGTCACCTCCGAGGGCGCCGAGCACGACGTGCCCGAGCCGGTGCGGGTGCTCCTCGGCCGGAACACCCCGTCCTTCTACGTCGAGCACGAGGAACTCGTCGTCGACGGCGTGGAGATCGACTGGCGGCTCACCGACGACGGCGTCCTGCACGCCGCCACCCTGGAGGGCGTCGCCGCGGGGCTCGCCTGGGCGGCGGGGCAGTGGCCGCGACGCTTCGAGGTGGCGGCGCTCCTGGAAGACCCGTCCCGGACCGAGGAACTGGCACGGGACCGGTGGTTCGACTGAGCCGGTGGTGACGTGAGACCGAGCCGGTGGTGGCGTGAGACCGAGCCGGTGGTGACGTGAAGACTGAGCCGGAAGTGACGTACGACCGCTCGGGAAAAGTTCCGCACACATTTTTCACCCGTCGTACAACCATGCGCATCGCTGAGGAATCTGATCATGTGAGTCAACAGACTCCACGATCACTTGGGCCCCGAGAGCCGACGACGAGCACCGGGGCCCCTCTCCACCTGGAGAACGCATGCGTATCCGAGCCACCGTGGCCGCCGTCACCGGCGCCCTGGCCCTCTCCGCCCTCGCCGTGCCGGCCGCGCAGGCCGCGGAGCCGAAGGTTCCCGCGGACATCGCCGCCGCCAGCGAGGTCCTCCACGCCGACTCCGGCCGCTCGGCCTTCGTCGGTGCCGTGGACGGCGAGCCGACCGTCCTGAACGCGACCTTCTCCTCGGTCAAGGTCAACAACGGCAAGAACATCGCCGTCGGCACCACCAACGTGGTCAAGGTCCCCGTGTCCTTCACGCTGACCCACGGCAAGGAAGTGAACATCCACGCCGCGGACTTCTTCGCGGGCGTCGAGCTGTACCGCGGTGCCTCGTTCGAGGAGTCGATCTTCTACTTCGACAGCAACGACGCGACCTGCACGGACTCGTCCGCGACCGTCGCGAGCTGCAAGGCCACCGTCGAGATCGACCCGTTCGCGCTGCTGAACGAGGACGCCGGCTCCTGGAAGGCGGCGGCGTTCGCGGTCGCGTTCAACGGTGAGGACCCGGAGAACCCGAACCTGGACAACGTCGGCGTGAAGGTGCAGGACCCGACGAACTCCTTCAAGCTCCAGCGCTACTCGAAGCTGACGGTCAACGCCTCGCCCGAGCCGGTGAAGAAGGGCAAGACCATCACGGTCACCGGCAAGCTGTCCCGTGCCAACTGGGACGACAACAAGTACCACGGCTACACCAACCAGTCGGTGAAGCTGCAGTTCCGCAAGAAGGGCAGCGACACCTACACCACGCTGAAGACCATCAAGTCGAACAGCACGGGTGAGCTGAAGACCACGACCACGGCGTCGACCGACGGTTACTTCCGCTGGTCCTTCGCGGGCACGACCACGACCCCGGCGGTCAACGCCACGGGCGACTTCGTCGACGTGCAGTAAGTCCGGCTAGGCCGGGAAGCGGCGGTCCACCCACTTCCACGTGAATTCCAGGGTGGCCGCCGCCACCACCGAGATGCCGACCGCGGTCCACGGCATCGTCATCCCCACCAGCTTCAGCGCGAAGAAGTCCTGCAGCCACGGCACCACCAGCACCAGCAGGAAGGCGCCGCCCATCGCGGCGACCAGGGCGATCCGCCACCAGGTGTACGGCCGGGCGATGATCGCCAGCACCCACATCGAGATCAGGAACAGGGTGAGCGTCGCCGCACTGGTCTCCGCGTCCAGCGCCCCGGGCCCCGTGTAGTGCTCCCGGGCGAGCAGATACGTCGCGAACGTCGCCACCCCCGCCACGACCCCGCCCGGGATCGCGTACCGCATGACCCGCCGTACGAAGTTCGGCTTGGCGCGCTCCTTGTTGGGCGCGAGTGCCAGGAAGAACGCCGGGATGCCGATGGTCAGCGTCGACAGCAGGGTCAGATGGCGCGGCAGGAACGGGTACTCCACCTGCGAGCAGACCACCAGAACGGCCAGCAGCACCGAGTAGACCGTCTTGACGAGGAACAGCGTCGCCACCCGCGTGATGTTGCCGATGACCCGGCGCCCCTCGGCGACCACCGACGGCAGCGTGGCGAAGCTGTTGTTCAGCAGCACGATCTGCGCGACCGCCCGGGTCGCCTCCGAGCCGGAGCCCATCGCCACGCCGATGTCGGCGTCCTTCAGGGCGAGGACGTCGTTCACCCCGTCGCCCGTCATCGCGACGGTGTGCCCGCGGGCCTGCAGCGCGCCCACCATGGTCCGCTTCTGCTGCGGGGTGACCCGCCCGAACACCGTGCCGTCGTCGAGCGCGTCGGCCATGCCGTCCTGCTCGGCGGGCAGCCGCCGCGCGTCCACCGTCGTGCCGGACAGCCCGAGCTTGGCGGCGACCGCGCCGACCGACACCGCGTTGTCGCCGGAGATGACCTTGGCCCGGACGTTCTGGTCGGCGAAGTAGCGCAGCGTGTCCGCGGCGTCCGGCCGCAGCCGCTGCTCCAGCACGACCAGCGCGGTGGGCTTCGCTCCTCGCGTCACGTCGGGATCGTCCAGGTCCCGCGCGACCCGGACGAGCAGCAGCACCCGGAGGCCCTGCTCGTTCAGCCGGCCGGTCTCGGCCAGGGCCGGATCGTCGTCCGCGAGCAGCACGTCGGGCGCGCCCAGCAGCCACCGGCCGGTCCGCCCGTCGCCCTCGCTGAACACGGCGCCGCTGTACTTGCGGGCGGAGGAGAACGGCAGGGCCTCGGTGCAGCGCCAGCCGTCGACGGCCGGGTAGGCGTCGATGATCGCCTTCAGGGACGCGTTCGGGCGCGGGTCCGACGCGCCGAGCGCGCCGAGCACCTTCCGTACGTAGGTCTCGTCGGCGCCCTGGAGCGGGCGCAGCTCGGTGACGTCCATGCCGCCCTCGGTGAGGGTGCCGGTCTTGTCGAGGCAGACCGTGTCGACCCGGGCGAGTCCCTCGATGGCGGGCAGCTCCTGCACCAGGCACTGCTTGCGGCCCAGGCGGATCACGCCGATCGCGAAGGCGACCGAGGTGAGCAGGACCAGCCCCTCGGGGACCATCGGGACGATGCCGCCGACGGTGCGGGCGACGGAGTCGTCGAAGCCGCTCTCCTTCACGACCAGCTGGCTGATGATCAGGCCGATCGCGGTCGGGACCATCATCCAGGTGACGTACTTGAGGATGGTGGAGATGCCCGACCGCAGCTCGGACTGGACGAGGGTGAAGCGCGAGGCCTCCTCGGCGAGCTGGGCGGCGTAGGCCTCACGGCCGACCTTCGTCGCCTGGAAGGCCCCGCCGCCGGCCACCACGAAGCTGCCCGACATGACGTGGTCGCCGGGGTGCTTGACGACCGGGTCGGCCTCACCGGTGAGCAGCGACTCGTCGATCTCCAGCCCGTCCGCCTCGACGCAGACACCGTCGACGACGACCTTGTCCCCGGGCCCGATCTCGATCAGGTCGTCCAGCACGATCTCGGAGGTGCTGACCTGACCGGCCGCCCCGTCGCGGCGTACGGTCGGCCTGACCTCGCCGATCAGCGCGAGCGAGTCCAGCGTCTTCTTCGCCCGCCACTCCTGGACGATCCCGATGCCGGTGTTGGCGAGGATCACGAACCCGAACAGGCTGTCCTGGATCGGCGCGACCACCAGCATGATCAGCCACAGCACGCCGATGATCGCGTTGAAGCGGGTGAAGACGTTCCCCCGGACGATGTCGACGGTGGACCGGCTGCTGCGGACCGGTACGTCGTTGACCTGGCCGCGCTCCACCCGTTCGGCGACCTGAGCACCGGTCAGGCCGGTCTCGCGGGAGGTGACCGTCGCCGGCCGCGCGGAGTCGGGCCGGGCACCCGCGTCGAGATGCGTCATGCATTCGACGGTACGTGCGGATTTGCCGCTTCACCCGCTGAATGCGGCGAAGATCCGACCTGGGAGGGACGGACTTCGTGCCGTGGTCGTACGGCAGTTGTACGCCGTCGGACCCCGGTGCCACGCCCCGGTGTCAGTCCGCCCGGCGTGCGGTGAGCAGCAGGTACTCCCACTCCAGGACCAGCCCGCCCGAGCCCGTGCCGAGGTCGCCGTCGCGGGCGAGGTCCACCAGGGCGGCGTCCAGGGCCGCGACGCGTTCGGGTTCGCCGGCGATGTTCTTGTAGACGCTGATGGTCGGGCCGTAGCGCTCCTTGAAGTAGTCGCGGAACGCCTCGGGCGTCTCGAAGCGGTCGACCCGGACCGTGCGGCGCTCGGCACGGACGTCCGTGACCCGGTCGCCGAGGAGGGCGCGCACATGGTCCTCGTCCCCCCACAGCGGGGGCGGCTGCGCGCCGGGCGGGGGCGGGGGCGCGTACGGCTTCATCGTGGCGAACATCCGGCCGATGAACCCTTGCGGCGTCCAGTTCAGCAGCCCGATGGTGCCGCCGGGACGGCAGACCCGGGCGAGTTCGTCGGCGGCCTGCTGGTGGTGCGGGGCGAACATGACGCCGACGCAGGACAGCACGGTGTCGAACTCGGCGTCGCCGAACGGCAGGGCCTCGGCGTCGGCCTCCTGCCAGGTGAGGTGCGCGCCCTGCTTCTCGGCCGCCGCCCGGCCGGCCTCGAACAGCTCCGGCGTCAGGTCGGAGGACACCACGTCCGCACCGGCCAGGGCCGCCGGGATCGCGGCGTTGCCGGAGCCGGCGGCCACGTCCAGCACCCGCGTGCCGGGGCGTACCCCGCACGCCTCGACCAGGACCGCTCCCAGCTCCGGGATGACCTCGGCGGCCAGGGAGGGGTAGTCACCCTGGGCCCACATCGCCCGGTGTTTGGTCTTCAGGGCGCGGTCGGCCTCGGTCACGCTGTTCTGCATCGTCATCGCTGCGCTCCTCACCGATCGGACGGCGGTTTCGCGCCGACGGTTTTCGAGCGTTTCACCGCCATCTCCTGAGCGTAGGGAGGGGGCGGGCGCGTGTCTCGTCGGAGGGCGCGGGGCCGTGC
>NZ_JAIGQA010000264.1:0-8383 GCF_019733245.1 Streptomyces sp. WAC04114 | reverse complement strand
GGGGCACCGCCGGGCGGCGGGGTTCCGTGGACGTTCACACCCTGGGCGCCCGTGCCCTGAGCAGGCGTGCCCTGAGGTGGGGTGCCCTGCCCGGGAGCGGCCTCGGCGGGCAGCGGCCGGCCGACGGACTGCTGCTGACCCGGTACGGCGATGCCCTGCTGCGGCAGGGGCTGGGCCGGGGCGGGAGGCTGGAGGCCCTGCCCCGGGAGGGCGGCCTGCACGCTCTGTCCGAGCCCGCCCTGAGCGGGGACGGACATACCCTGCGGCCCGACGCCCTGCGGGGTGCTCACCTGGGCGGCGTTCCCCTGCGGAGGCACGGTGTTGCCCTGCTCGGCGACCGGCACGCCCTGCGGCGGGACGGCGGCACCCGGCGCGACCGGGGAAGCGGGCACGCCGGCCTGGAGGGGCACGCCCTGCCCCGGCCCTGCCTGCACCGACGGGACCTGCCCCGTGGCGTCCTGCTGAGCGGGAACGCCCTGAGCGGGAACGCCCTGAGCGGGCACGCCCTGCGCGGAACCGGCGGCAACCGAGGCGGGAGGTACAGAACCCGCGGGAACGGGACCGACTGCCGGCGCGCCACCGGGAGCCACAGGAGCGGCTACCGGTGCGCCACCGGGAGGCACAGGACCGGCTACCGGTGTGGCGCCCGGGGGCACGGGGCCCACCTGGCCGGCGCTCCCCGGCACCTGCGCTCCGGCCGTCTCGCTCGCCTCGGCCGGCTGCGGAGCCGCGACGGCCCGGCGACGACGGCCGGTCGGCGCGCTGGTCGGATGCGGCTGCGGCGGGGTGTGGTCGGCGGACTGGTCGTGCGGAACGGCGTCGTGCCGGCCCTCCTCGACCGCACCCGCACCGGCAGCAGCCGCTGCGGGCACAGCCACGGGCCCCTGCCCCTGCGGGGGCACCACGCCCGGAGCACCGGCGGGACCGCCGGGAACGCCGCCGGGACCACCGGCAACCTGCTGCCCCTGCGCCGCCGCAGCCTCCTGCTGCACCGGGGCGGGGGCCGGAGCCGGAGTCTGGTCGGCCTCGGCCGGCGGCAGCGCGAACACCGGCCGCGGCCCGGCCGCGGCGGCCTCCTGCGCGGCCGCGGCCCGCTCATTGGCGGCGGCCAGCGCACGCCTCCGGCGCCCCGTCGGCTGCTGGGCCTCTCCCTGATGGGCGTCGGCCTGACCCGCGGCCTCACCACCGGAAGGCGCCGCGGGCAGCGCCGGCGGCAGCGCGGCCTGCTCACCGGGTTCACGCCGGGCGCGCCGCCCGGACGGCCCGGGCACACCCTGCGGCGGCACGGTCCCGCCCAGCCCCGTGTTGGAGGCGGCGGCCCCCGCCGCATGCTCGGCGGCCGTCACCACGGCCCCCTCGGCAACACCCTGGACGGCATTGCCGACGCCGTCCGCACCGGCGCTCTCTGCCGCGCGCCGCCGCCGTCCGGTACCGCCCGACGCGGAGTCCTCACCGGACGCCTGCGCCGGAAGGGCCGCCTGCTCCCCGCCGGCCCGGCGCCTGCGCCGCCCGGTGGGCACGGCCCCCTCGGCTGCGGCACCACCGGCCGCGTCGGCTCCGGGACCACCGGCCCCGTCGCCCGCACCGCCCGGAACATCCCCGTCCAGGAAGGCGTCGGTGGAGGCCCGGCGCGCCCGGCGCCGCCCCCCACCGGAGGTCTGATCGGCGGGTTCGACGAGGGCGAGCGCGGCGGACTCGTCCACCGGCTGGGCGGCGACGGCCCCGGCCCCGCCCCCGATCGGCACCTCGAGGACGTAGGCGCTGCCGCTCATCCCCGGCACGTCGTGCGTCTGCAGCACACCGCCGTGGGCCCGGACGATTCCGCGCACGATCGGCTCGTGCACGGTGTTGCCACCGGCGTACGGCCCGCGCACCTCGATGCGGACGACCTCGCCGCGCTGCGCCGCCGCCACGACGACGGTGTTGTCCAGGTAACCGCCCGCCGAGACGGGCGTGTTGCCGGTCGCGTCGACCCCGGCCACGTCGGCGACGAGATGCGCGAGGGCGGTGGCGAGCAGCCGGGGGTCGACCTCGGCCTCGATGGGCGGCGCGTGCACGGCGAACTGCACCCGCCCGGGCCCGATCAGCTCCACGGCCCCGTCGACCCCGGCGGCGACGACGGCGTCCAGCATCACCTTCGTACGGGAGACGCTCTCGCTGCCGGTGTCGAGCCGCTGGTACCCGAGGACGTTGTCGATCAGCGTCGTGATGCGCGAGTAGCCGGCCGACAGGTGGTGCAGCACCTGGTTGGCCTCGGGCCACAGCTGCCCGGCGTCGTCCGCGGCCAGGGCGGCCAGCTCGCGGCGCAGTTCCTCCAAGGGCCCGCGCAGTGAACGGCCCAGCAGGGTCAGCAACTGCTCGTGCCGGGCGGCGAGCGCCTCGAACCGGTCCTTCTCGCGCTCCCCGAGCGCGGCGTAGCGGTCCTCGTTCGCGGCGAGTTCCTCGGCGTGCCGCTCGGTGAGCTCCTCCAGCTCGGTGACGTGCCGCTGGCGCAGCGCGGTGAGCTCGGAGGCGTGCTCCTCGGCGATCCGCTCCAGTTCCTCGGCGTGCCGCTTCTCCGCGGCCTCCTTCTCCTCGACGACGGCGTCGTAGGGCCGCCGGTCGGTGAAGGTCATCACGGCACCGACGAGCTGGTCGCCGTCGCGTACGGGCGCGGTCGTCAGGTCGACCGGCACCTTGCCGCCGTTCTTGGAGTACAGCACCTGCCCGCGCACCCGGTGCTTGCGCCCGGAGCGCAGGGTGTCGGCGAGCGGCGAGTCCTCGTAGGGGAAGGGCGAGCCGTCGGGGCGCGAGTGCAGCACGAGGTTGTGCAGTTCGCGTCCGCCGAGGTCGCTGGCCCGGAATCCCAGTATCTGGGCGGCGGCCGGATTGACGAGCACGATCCGCCCGTCGGTGTCGGTGCCGACGACGCCCTCGGCCGCGGCCCGCAGGATCATCTCGGTCTGCCGCTGGGACCGGGCGAGCTCGGCCTCGGTGTCCACGGTGCCGGACAGATCGCGCACGACGAGCATGAGCAGCTCGTCGCCGGTGTAGCCGTAACCGTCGTAGGCCTGCTGCCCGTTCTCGAGATTCGCACTGGTGACCTCGACGGGGAACTCGGTCCCGTCGGTCCTGCGCGCGATCATGCGGGTGGGCTTGGTCCGGGCGTGCGGATCGAGGTGCTCGGGCCGGCGCATGGAGCCGGGGATGAGCTTGGAGTCGAACTGCGGCAGCAGGTCGAGGAGCCCGCGCCCCACCAGAGCGGTGCCCGGGGTCTCGAAGGCCTCGAGGGCGATGGTGTTGGCGTTGACGACCGTGCCATTGGCGTTGACCAGCACCAACGCGTCAGGAAGGGCGTCCAGTATGGCTGCGAGGCGAGCAGCGCCTCGGGATGGCCTGCTGCTCACGAGACGCTTCCTCCCTGTTACCGCACCTTGCCGACCGCTCGGGCCATCTTGCCAACCGTCCTGCGGCGTGTCACGCGAGGGAGTCTAAGGGCTGCGGTTGCGCTCGCGACGCCGGATGGGAGCGAGGCCGCACGAGGAAGTGACCCCGAACTGACGACCGAGTAACCGCCAAACACCCGCCCTCCTGCGACGACGTCGCGGGACCTTCGCGGGACCGTTACGACGACGGCGTTTCTGTACCTTTTGGCCGGGCTGGCGCGATGGGGGCGGAGAGTGGCGCAAATGGGGTGCGGGATACGGGGTGTGCGGGGCGCCGGGCGACGACCAGGCGCCCTGTAGGCGAGACGCTCCGACACCCCGGGCCTCGACACCCCGACAGCCCGACACTCCGACAGTCGACTCAGGCCTTGGCGCCCCGTTCGCCCTCCACCCCCGGCAGGAGCGGCACGAGCCGGTCCCAGCGGGAGATCTGGCAGCCGTCGCGGCGGTCGTACGTGGCGTCGACGGGCCGTCCGGCCCAGGTTCCGGTGACGTGCGCGGTGGCCGGTCCGCCGTACTGCATGGTGCAGAAGCCGCCCTCCGGCGCGGGGGCGAAGACGTCCTGCCCCCACCGGGTGTCCCGCTCCAGTGCGGCACAGGCGCCGCTGGGGTCGGGGTGGCTGCCGCCGTCCGGGTCGCAGTACAGCTCGAAGGTTCCGTCGGCCCCGTCGCCGGCGTTCCGCACGGTCACGGTGAGGTGATCGCGGTCCGGGCCGTCGCCGGGACGGATCGGGGACAGCAGGTCGGTCCCGCCGGCCTGGGCATACGCGGCCGGGGGCGCCGCGGTCAGCGACCCTGCGGCGGCGACGGAGGCGGCGGCACCGACGAGGAGGCGCCGCAGGACGGGGCGGGCGGTGGCCCGGGGAGTGGCATGCAACATGCCCTGCCTAACGCGGCACGGCCCCGGATGTTGCGGCGCGCACGCCCGAGCGGGGACCCGCAGGGGCCTGACAAGGGCTTTGCCCTGCGCCCTGCCCGCCTAGTACCGTGGGGGTCGATTGGTGACAGCACGCTCGACTGTGTCATCATCGGCACGCACCGCTCGCGCTCGCGCGGGAGTGATGTCTGGAGGCGTCGCCTAGTCCGGTCTATGGCGCCGCACTGCTAATGCGGTTTGGGCCTTAAAGCCCATCGAGGGTTCAAATCCCTCCGCCTCCGCACTCGATCACGAAGCCCCGGTCACCCGACCGGGGCTTCGTTGTCGTTGCACCTCGTCCATGTGGCCCGTAAGTGCCGTTTTCGCAGCTCACAAGGGGTGGGGCTAACGGATTTCACATGGCGGCGGCAGTCATGTAATGTTCTTCCTGTCGCCGCGAGCGAGCCGCAAGGCCCGAGAGCAGCGAAAAAACAGAACAAGCACTCGTAGCTTAACGGATAGAGCATCTGACTACGGATCAGAAGGTTGCAGGTTCGAATCCTGCCGAGTGCACAGCAGACCAGAGGCCCTGTGGAGTGATCCACAGGGCCTCTGGCTTATGTCTTGACGGCAGCGTTTGACGGCACCCGCATCAGAAGGCGCGGAGTGCTCTTGCTGCGTACTGCTGAAGAAGCAGGGATTTCTGTGCTCGGCCGGAGCATGGGGCTCAGACAGTCGCGGCCAGCCAGCCGATGGTTTCGGTGGTGTGCTTCCCATCGCTCTTGGTGGCGCCGGCGTACACCTCGTTCAGGCGGATCAGGAAGCCCGTGTTGGTGACGTCATGGACGCGGATCCCCGGCGTCTCCGGGCCGTTGAAGGTCTGGGTCAGTGGGAGGACCACGACGTTGGAACCCGCCGGGAACGGGGTCGGGAAGGTGACGCGCGTGAAGGTCGAGGTGTTGCCGCCGGTCGTCTCGATCGGGTCGTCGGACTTCAGATCGATCTTGCCGGTCTGGATGAAGCTCATGGCCGACTTCCTTCGTGTGGGAGGTTGGGTCGCTTGGCTGTCTCCGCCAGCCGACGGAAGGCTCGTCACCAAAACGGTCGTGTATGCCGAAGTCCTGCGAGTGAGTGATCGCCTTTCGGACAGCGGAAACGGTGCGCTTCCTGGCTGTCCACGGACCAAAGGCGTCTAGACAGCTACGAGCGCCCGGTGCCTCGTAGTGGACGAGGCAGCCGCGAAACGGGAAGTCGTACCCCTCCGGGACGTGTCCGCCTCGGGCTAGGGCCAGGTCGATGAGATGCGTCCGCTCCGGCCCGACGATGAAGTGGGCGGGCTGTACGTCGCCGTGGGCCCAGCCCTTGGCGTGCAGTTCGGCGACGACCTCGGCATAGCCCAGCGCCACACGGAGGTTGCAGGTTCGAATCCTGCCGAGTGCACACAGAGCAAAGGCCCCCCGGGATCATTCCGGGGGGCCTTTGACGTCAACCGAACCGAGGGGCGTCGCCCCGCTGTCCGGTCGTGATCACGACGGGCAAGGGCTGCTGCACGCCCAACGGCTCCTCGGCCGTCAACTCCACCGCGACTCGCGCCGGTTCGCATTACGATCACGTGGCCGCTGCTGAGCAGGAGATTCGCGAGGGGAACGGGCGTGAAGAGAACAGAGGGCCACGGAGGGCGTCGGCGGGGCGGGGGTATGGCTGCGCTGGTCGTCGCCACGGTGTTGCTTCCGCTCGTCGCCGGGTGTGGCGGGGGCAAGGACGACTCCGGTCCCGACGCCAAGGGCACCAAGGGGACTGCCGGGCGGCAGGGTGGGAAAGAGAACGCGGACCAGGGAAGCGGGACCTTCCCGGACAGAGGTGTGATCGTCACTGCCTCGTGTTCCGTACCCGCGAGCAATCCGGCCAGCGTGACGGTCACGGGCTGGGATCCGACCACGTGGAAACGGACCGTCTCCCGGACCTTCACCGTCCCGGCCGAGGCCGTGGTCGCCGAGGCCGACGATGTCGCGTCCCCGCTCGTGGAGCTGTGCGCCGACAACTTCCCCGGCGTCGGCACGTCCGAGGACGGGCCGCGCGCTGTCGCCGCCACCCGGTTGCGGCAGCTCTTCGACAAGGACTTCTCCCGGATGGCCGTCGTCCTCATCGATCGAGAGACCGAGGCGACAGGGGTGGGCTATGTCGACACCAACGGCAAGCTGACCAAGCTGTCCGGTGAACAGAGCGAGGACTTCGGCGACACGCCCAAAGAGGAGAACGCCGTCTTCGCCCAGGACGGCAGTGCTGTCTGGTTCACCGAGACCGACTCCTCGGACCATGTGCGGATCGCCAGCCGTTCCGTCGCGGGAGATCACGCGGAGACCGAACGGGCGGCCGGTGATGGCGACTACATGGACGAGGCCGGCCTCGCGCTCGCGGGTGACCCGGTGCGCGGGGTCTTCGGCAAGGAAGTCCGGATCAGTCCCGACGGGCGCAAGGCGACGGCCTTCATCACCTGGAAGGGCTACAACGTGGCCGACGTGTCCCAGCGCAGTGCGCTGCTCAAGGTCGGCGGTGTGAAGGCGACCGGTATTCCGTCCGACGCCGACTGCCGCCCCTACGGCTGGGTCGACGACAGGACCGTGCTGTGCGGCCCCCGACTCGACGAGGCCGAAGACCCGAAGCGGAAGAACTCCTTCTGGACGCTCGACACTGCTCGGCTCGACGGCACGGCGGACACCCCGAAGGGTGCCCTGGGCGATCCGATCATCCCGGCGACGGATCGGAAGAACACCGTGCGGGCCGTGTCGCGGAACGGCAAGCAGATGATCTTCGCCTCGCTCCAGGGCACTCGGCTCGAGTTCTTCGTCTCCGCCATCGCTCCCGGCGCGACTCCGAAGAAGATCACCGCAGGGGGCGCGGACAAGGCGCTGAGCGTGGGTGACGTCCTGGAGTGGCGGTGAAGGCCGACTTACGACGTCCGCCTGTCCTGGACGTACGACGGTATGCGGTGACGGCAGCAGCGACGGTTGCCGTGGCGGGACGCGTGGGGGGAGGGGACGCTGGGATCAGGGGCAACGTGATGGAGAGGTACTCCATGGCTCAGACCAGCCCAGACCACAAGGCGCGCACACCGTTCTTCTCCCGGCCCGCGGTCCGGCGCTTCGCGCCCTTCGTCCTGATCACCGCGGTCGCTCTGATCTTCATCTTCGAGAACCGCTCGGACGTCGAGATCCGCCTGCTCGTGCCGATCGTGACCATGCCGCTGTGGGGAGCCCTCCTGATCGCCTGGGCGCTCGGCATGCTCGCCTGTGTCCTCACCGTGCGCCGACGGGCGAGCCGGCACTCACGTCAGCCCAAGTAGCGACGGAGTCGGCGCTCGCGTCAGCCCGAGTGGCGAGGGCGGCCCTGGTTCAGTCGGGGCGGCAGTGCTCCTCCAGGTAGGTCGCCGCCAGGGTGCTCGCGCGGGTGAACCAGTCGTGCAGGACCGCGATCTCGTCCGGGGAGTAGTCCGCGAAGAGGAGGGTGAGGCGGGCGTAGTACGGCTCGTACACCTCTCGGACGCGGGCGACGGCCTCGGGCCGGGCCGCCACGCGGATGCGGCGGCGGTCCGTGGGGTCGGGGCGGCGGGTGATGTAGCCGGCGCGCTCCAGGCGGTTGAGGATGCCGGTGACCGCGCCGGTCGTGACATGGACGCGGGCCGCCAGGTCGCCTGCCGTGGGGAGGTTCTCGCCGGCCTCGATGACATAGGCGAAGCAGGTGAGGTCGGTCACACTCAGGCCGACCTGTTGGGCGATCTCGTGCTGTCCGACCAGGTGAGTCGCGATGAGCCGGTCCATCGCCGACAGCGCCTGCTCCGGTGTGGCGGCCGGACGAGGCTTGGCTTGCATCCCCAGATCCCTTAGTTCGTGAGATGTTTGGGCTGTAAAAGTCTTAGCAGATGAGGGGTTCGGCGGGTCGGAGTCCTCGGGTGCGAGGGAGTGACACGTGAGTGCACATCAGTATGACCACGGGCACACGGTCGCTGGCTGGGTCGGATGCGCCATCGGCACCCTCGGGGCCGATGGCGCATCCGACCCAGCCAGCGACCGTGTGCCCGTGGTCATACTGATGTGCACTCACG
>NZ_JAIGQA010000263.1:0-8409 GCF_019733245.1 Streptomyces sp. WAC04114 | reverse complement strand
CCGACTGGGCGCCGCCGTTCCCGCCGCCGCCCAGTCGGCTGCCGCCCAGTCATCGCCTGCCTACCCCCAGCCGGTACGTCCGTCACGGGCCCCTCGTTGTTCCGGTTAACGACGGGTTTGTGCCCTCGTCACGCGAGCCGGCGCCGTCCGCGATGCGAACCCTTCACCTGCGCTGGGTTACGTTGTCGGTGTGGCGCAGCAGGACGGGCTGGAAACTCCCCCCAACCTCCCGGAACACCGCACGACGACCATGGAGAAGGGCCGTTTCTGCATGGCCCACTGCATCTGCGGCTGGCGCGGCCCGGCCCGGAGAGCGAGAAGCCAGGCACGCACGGACGCGGAGAAGCACGCGACAGGTTGAGACCCGGGGCGGACGCCGCCCCAGCCGCCGCCGGACCGGTGGAACCCCCACCCCCCGTCACCCCGTCTCCCAGGGCGGAACCACCGGGAGGCCCCATGGAACGGCGCACGATCCTCACAGCCGGCACGGCGGCGATCGCCGCGGCCGCGACCCCTTTCACCACCGCCTGCACCCAGTCGGGCGCCCGCTCCGGGGCCACGGCCACCAACGCCGCACGCACCACCACCACCACGTCGAGATCCAGCGCCGCCAACTGGTCCGCCCTGGCCCGCGACCTCGACGGCCCCCTGATACGCCCCGGCGACGCCAACTGGCCCGCGGCCCGGCAGCTCTACAACACCCGCTTCGACAACCTGAAGCCCGCCGCGGTCGCGTACGTCTCCCACCCGGACGACATCCGCACGACCCTGGCCTACGCCCGCGCCCACGCCCTGCGCGTGGCGATCCGCAACGGCGGCCACTCCTACGCCGGCTGGTCCTCCGGCGACGGCCGCCTGATCGTCGACGTCTCGAAGCTCAACCGCGTCCGGGCCTCCGGCACCACCGCGGTGGTCGGCGCCGGCGCCAAACTCATCGACGTCTACCGCGCCCTCGCAGCGAAGGGCGTCACGATCCCCGCGGGCTCCTGCCCCACGGTCGGCGTCTCGGGCCTCACCCTCGGCGGCGGCCACGGCGTGGTCTCCCGGGCGTACGGACTGACCTGCGACAGCCTCACCCGGGCCACGCTGATCACCGCGGACGGCAAGCAGCTCACCGCCGACGCCCGCGAGAACAAGGACCTGTTCTGGGCGCTGCGCGGCGCCGGCAACGGCAACTTCGGCGTGGTCACCGAGCTGCACTTCACGACCCACCCGGCCCCGCAGGGCGTGTCGGCGTATCTGTCCTGGCCCTGGTCGAAGGCGGCGGCGGTGGTGAAGGCCTGGCAGGAATGGGGCCCGTCACAGCCGGACGAGATCTGGTCGTCCCTGCACCTGGCGAGCGCGGCGGGCGGCACTCCGACGGTCTCGGTCGCGGCGTTCTCCCTGGGCACCCACGGCGAACTCAAGAACGCCGTCGACCGCCTGGCCGACCGCGTCGGCGCCCCGGCCCGCAGCGTCTCCCTGAAGCGCCGCTCGTACGAGGAGTCGATGGAGGTGTACGCGGGCTGCTCCTCGTTCCCGACGGACGCGCAGTGCCATCTGCCCGGCGCGACCCCCGGCCGCTCCCCGAAGGGCGCGCTGGGCCGTGAGACGTACGCGGCGGCGTCGGACTTCTTCGACCGTTCCCTCTCCACGGCCGGCATCCGCACGCTGCTGTCCCAGATCGGTTCGGTGCGCGGCGGCTCGGGCAGCATCGCGCTGACCGCCCTCGGCGGAGCGGTCAACCGCGTCTCCCCCACGGCCACGGCGTTCGTCCATCGCCGCTCGCGGATGCTGGCCCAGTACATCGGGGCCTGGCGGGCCGGCACGAGCGGTGCGACGTCCCGCGACTGGCTGGCGTCGGCCCACAAGGCCATGCGCCCGTACGCCTCCGGGGCGGCCTACCAGAACTACACGGACCCCACGCTGACCGACTGGCGCAAGGCGTACTACGGAGACGCGGCGACCCGCCTGGCCAAGCTGAAGAAGCAGTACGACCCCAACCGCTTCTTCACGTATCCCCAGGCGCTGTAAGGCCGTTACGCGGCGAGGTCCCGCTCCGAGGTCCGCTCGCTGCGGGCCTCGGGGATCACCGCGTCGTCCCGGTCCGCCCGCCCTCTGGCGCGCACGAGCCACCCTGCCCGGGGCGAGCGCTCAACGGCCTTCACCACGGGCGTCAGCAGGGCCATGGCGAGCGGCGACAGCAGCAGCGCCACGGCCGTGCCCAGCGCGAACCCGCCCACGACGTCGGTCGGGTAGTGCACGCCCATGTAGACGCGGATGAATCCGCCGAACAACGCCAGTACGAGCGCGACGAGTCCGAACCTGCGGTGGGCGACGAACAGGCCGACGGCCATCGCCATGACGATCGTCGCGTGGTCGCTGACGAACGAGTAGTCGGTCTTGCCCTGGACGAGCACCTCGAGCCCCTGGTGGTCCAGGAACGGCCGGGGCCGCTCCACGAAACCCCGTATGGGCACGTTCACCAGCACGGCGATCCCGGCGGCCAGCGGCGCCCAGACCAACGCCGCGACGGTGGACGCCGCGTCCTCGTCGCCCCGGCGCCGCACGGACCACCAGCACCACACCACGAGCAGGACGATGGCGAGCAGCAGCCCGTACTCACCGACGTACTCCATGACGCGGTCGAACCAGCCCGGCGCGTCCTTGGCCAGGCCATTGATGTCGTACAGCAGGTCGACGTCGGGGTTCGACCCGGAATCGGCGAGTCCAGCCATGGTGCTGCGGCCCCTTCGTCGTCTCTCCCGGCGCACCTGTGCGTGCGCCGCTCCTGCCACCCCCGTGGTTGTAGATCCGCTTCCGCCGCACGCGTGCGTGACACGTGCCGAATGAACGTCTGCTCGGCTACGTCAACAGGAACGCATGGTCCCCGTCGATACGTTCCACACTCCACCGAATGATCACGCAGACGTTATCGAAGAGAGATACGTCGTCGCAGCTCAGGGGGTGGGTTCACGCACGGTTCACACCGTTGTGGGCAGCGCTTTCGCGCCATCTTCGGTGACGCGGGTGGCTCCGAAGTAGTCGGGGGTGTCGATCGGGTCGAATCGGATGACGGCACCGGTCCGGGGCGCGTCGATCATGTACCCGCCTCCGACATAAATGCCGACATGCCGGATGGTGCGGGAATTGGTCAGGTCGTCCGAGAAGAACACCAGGTCGCCGGGGAGCAGTTCGTCCCGCGAGGGGTGCGGACCGGCGTTGTACTGGTCGTTGGCGACACGCGGGAGCTTGATGCCCACGGTCTCGTAGGCGGCCTGGGTCAGACCCGAGCAGTCGAAGCGTCCGCCCTGCTCAGCGGTGCCGGTACCGCCCCACAGGTAGGGCGTGCCCAGCTTCTTCTGCGCGTACTCGATCGCGGTGGCGGCCTGCTCGGAGGGGTCGACCCGCCCGACCGGCGCCGCGAAGCTCTCCGAGAGCGTCGTGATCCGCTTCACGTAGTTGCGGGTCTCGCTGTACGGCGGCACGCCCCCGTACTTGATCACCGCGTACGCCCCCGCGTTGTAGGCGGCCAGCATGTTTTCGGTCGCATTCCCGCCAACCTTCTTCACGTACGACGCGAGTTCGCAGTCGTAGGAGGCGGCCGAGGGAATCGCGTCCTTCGGATCCCACACGTCACGGTCGCCGTCACCGTCGCCGTCGATGCCGTGACTAGCCCAGGTGCCGGGGATGAACTGCGCTATCCCCTGCGCGGCGGCGTGGCTCTGCGCCCTGGGGTTGAAGCCGCTCTCCTGGTAGAGCTGGGCGGCGAGCAGGGCCGGGCTGATGGCGGGGCAGAGGTTGCCCCACTTCTGCACGAGGGCCGCGTACGCGGCGGGCACCGACCCCTTGGCCAGCGATTTCGCCCCGCCGCCCACGCCGTTGACCAGGTTCCCCGCGACGAGATAGACCCCGACGACGAGCAGCATCACGAAGGCCAGGGCGGAGCTGATCGCAACACCCGCCACGATCCATGCCTTACGCACCGTCAACCGCCCCTCGCCGCCCAGGAGTCCGTTGGTCAGTGTAGAGGCGGCCGGCACGCCCGGGAATGATCAAAGGGAGGAGAGTCGGGGGCGGACGGGGGAACGGCGCACGGCACGGCCGGCACGACGAGTAGCACGACCGCTCCGGCCGGCGCACGGGGTCACGACACGTCACGAGTGCGCCGCCGCCTGCCGGTACAGCCGCCGGGCCTCAGCGACGGGCAGGACCACGCTTCACCGGAACGACACCGGAACGACTGTGCCGGACGAAGGTGAGAGGAACGTCAGACAGCGCTCCGTTCGCCGGACGCCGTCTGCACGTCAAGCACCCGTCCTCCTCAGACACCCGCCTCTTCACCCCGCGGCAGCGGGAAGTGCGTCCCCGTCAGCTCCTCCGAGACCCGCCACAGCCGCCGGGCTGTCAGCGGGTCGCCGGCCGCGCGGGAGCGGCCCACCAGGGTCGGCTTGCCCCGCATCTCGCCCAGGCCGTCGGGCCCCACGTAGCTCGCCCCGGGGAGGTCCTCGGTGGCGGCGTAGAGCGTGGGCAGGGCGCCCGCGCGGTCGTCCTGCGCGAAGAACCGGTTGCCGAGGCTCATGAAAGCGCGCAGCACCGGGTTGGCCGCGTGGCTCTGAAGGTTGGTGGCCGCGTAGCCGGGGTGGGCGGCCAGGGCGCGGACCGGGGACCCGGACTCGGTGAGCCGGCGCTGGAGTTCCAGGGTGAACAGGAGGTTGGCCAGCTTGGACTGGGCGTAGGCGCGCTGCGGGGTGTAGTTCGACGCCATGTCCAGGTCGTCGAAGCAGATCCTCGCGCCGCCCCAGCGGTGGGCGCCCGAGGAGACCGTGACGACGCGGCCGGTGATGTGCGGCAGCAGCAGGTTCGTCAGGGCGAAGTGCCCCAGATGGTTCGTGCCGAACTGCATCTCGAAGCCGTCCTTGGTGCGCTGCCGGGGGAGCATCATCACGCCGGCGTTGTTGACGAGAAGGTGCAGCGGCTCCTTCCAGGCCTCGGCGAACGCCCGCACGGAGGCCAGGTCCGCCAGGTCCAGCCGGCGCACCTCGGTGCTGCCCGGCACGGTCGCCGCCGCGGCCCGCCCGCGCTCGGTGTCCCGTACGGCGAGGACGACGTGCGCCCCCGCCCGGGCCAGCGCGTGGGTCGCGGTGAGGCCGATGCCGCTGTTGGCGCCGGTGACGACGACGGTCCTCCCGTCGAGGCCCGGGAGCCGGTCCACGCTCCACGTCTCGCTGCTCTGGGTCTTCGTCTTCTCAGCCATGCCTTCGAATGTAGGCGGTGCCAACAATGCTGTCAATGACAACAATGATGTCGTCGCCAACATCGGGATACGATGGTCCGCATGCCAGCAAGCCGCCCCACCCCGGAGAGCCGCCCCTACCACCACGGGGATCTGCGCTCCACCCTGCTCGCCGGTGCGGAACGCACCCTGCGGGAGAAGGGGGTCGGCGCACTCTCGCTGCGCGAACTGGCCCGGGAGGCGGGGGTGAGCCACGCCGCGCCCGGCCGCCACTTCAAGGACAAGCAGGCCCTGCTCAACGCCCTGGCACTCGTCGGCTACGACCGGCTGGGCCAGGCCCTGGAGGGCGCCGACGACCCCGCTCTCCCGCTGGAGAAGCGGCTCACCGCGCTCGCCCGGGCCTATCTCGCCTTCTCGATCGACAACGCCGAGCTGCTGGAGCTCATGTACGCCCGCAAGCACGAGCCGGACGCCTCCGAGCAGCTGGCCGCGGCCGTCGACCGGACGGTCGGCTCCCTGGAGCGGGTCATCGCCGACGCCCAGGACCGCGGCGAGATCATCGCCGGCGACCCGCAGCACCTCACCCTGGTGACCGGCGCCACCCTCCAGGGCATCGCCTCCTTCGCGGCCGGCGGCATGCTCGCCCCCGAGGCGGCCCTCGACGGCACCGAGGAGTTCGTCCACCTCCTCCTGCACGGCCTCAAG
This sequence comes from Streptomyces sp. WAC04114, assembly GCF_019733245.1. NCBI lineage: Bacteria > Bacillati > Actinomycetota > Actinomycetes > Kitasatosporales > Streptomycetaceae > Streptomyces > Streptomyces sp. WAC04114. Next base: position 2,489 of record NZ_JAIGQA010000263.1, on the reverse strand, counting down.
CCCCGCTGACCGCACGGCCCCGCGCCCCGCCGATCCCGGGCCCCGGTCGAGCCGCCCCCATCGCCCGGCCATCGAGCCGAACAGCCACGGCGCCGAGTACCCGGCGGCATCCGGGTACGGGACGGCCGTCGGCGGCACCAGCCTCACCGCCTCCTCCACCACCCGCGGCTGCACCGAGAGCGTCCGGCGGACCAGCAGCACCGAAGGCACCGGCGGCACCAGCGCCTCCGCGCCGATCATCGCGAGCGTCCACGCCCTCGCCGGCACCCCGCCCACGGGCTCCCACCCCTCCGCGTTCCCCTACGCGAACACCTCCGCCCTGAACGACGTCACCAGCGGCAGCGACGGCAACTGCACCACCGGCCACTCCTGCACCGCCCGGACGGGCTACGACGGACCGACCGGCCTGGGCACCCCGGAGGGACCCGGCGCCTTCACCGGCTGACGTCTCCCACCCGGTGACGGACCGTCACCGGAGAACGCCGTCCGGGGCTGTGGGGGCCAGGAGACGACCGGGGAAGCACAGGGGCCGCGGTAACCAGCCGCAGCCCCTTCGCCGTGCCGGGTAGCCTTCACCCGGGGAACACCGGCGCGACCACTCACCCGACCAGCCGTCAGAAACAGCCCTCAAAGGTGAGAAAGGCCGCAAGAGGGCACAACGACGGAACCGCATCCCAGGTTCCGCTCAGGCCTCATTGCCCGGCGTTACCTGCCGTGATACACAGAGTGACCATACGACCCTTCGTACACCGTCCGTCGCCACCCCTAGGGGCCGGAGCGGAACGGTGGCAAGGTATTCGTACGAAACCCGCCAATCAATGACGCCAAGTCGACATACGACAGCATCATTGTCGGCGAGAATGATGCCTGACCTCTGCACGACCGCAGAGGGCGCGGAACTACCCAACAGGGGCGGTGACTTACATGCTCTTTGCGGCCGACAAGGGAGACATCAACACCATCATCGGTGGGATCGCTCCGGACTGGGGCCCCTTCGGCAGCCTGGGCAACGAGGCGAAGGTGATGATCGAGGTCGTGATGGCGGTGGCCATCCTGCTCTGCCTCGGCATCGCCATCTGGGGCGCCGCCAAGCAGCGCATCGGAGCCACCGCACTGCGCGACACCTTCAGCGCGGAGCAGGGCAAGGGCCTCATCATCGCGGGCCTGACGGGAGTCTTCATCATCGGCTCACTCGGGACGCTGTTCACCATCGTGTACGGCATGGCCGTGTAGCCCGGGCACCACCCGCCCGGCCGGGCACGCCCGGCTCCCCCTCCATCCCACCCGCCCGTCGTGCCCACCGGCTGAGGTTGCGTTTCCCTGATGTCGAGTCACCACACCGCGCCCGCGCGGGAACCAGCACGGCTACCGTCGTACGAGGAGTATGAGAAGTACGACCGGTACGAAGTGTTTCCGCACGACGTCGAGGGGGCGTACGCGGCATGAGTCTCGGTGACGACCACGAGTCCTCCGGTGGCTACGCGGGCACGGGCCAGACCCGCACCCGCCTGCCCGACTCCGGCGACGCCTTCGGCGACCCCCGCCGCCGCTCCTCGTCCCGCAGCCTGGTCACCGTGGTCGGCGTGGTGGTCCTCCTGATCGCAGCAATCGCCTTCGCGAACCGGGGGGACGGCGACAGCTCCTCTTCGACGGACGGCTCCTCCGGCAAGCCCGACGCAGCGGCGACGGCCCCCTCCGGCCAACGCCCCGTCAAGTCCAAGTCCACCGCCGGCATCCCGTCGGGCTTCGCCCAGGACCAGAAGGGGGCGGAGAGCGCCGCGGCGAACTTCGCCGTCGTCCTCGTCTCCGCCGACATCCTCAAGCCCGCGCGGCGACCCGAGATCGTCCGTCAGGTGTTCGACGCCGACCGGGTCTCCGAGCTGGAGAGAAACCTCGACCAGGTCTACAGCAAGGCGTTCCTGGCGAAGGTCGGCCTGGACGAGAACGGCGAAGCACCCAAGGGCAGCACCTACGTCTCCCGCACGATGCCGGTCGGCACCAAGGTCACCGACTTCTCCGGCAGCACCGCCACCGTCGAGGTCTGGTGCACGGGCGTGTTCGGCATGACGGGAGAGACCTCGCAGAACCCGGTCACCAACGACTGGTTCACCATGACACTCCAGCTGCGCTGGACCGACGGCGACTGGAAGGTCGACAGCTTCTCCCAGAAGGACGGCCCCGCGCCGGTCAACGGCGACAACAAGGTGTCGACCTCGGAAGACATCTCCAAGGCCGTCGAGGAGTTCGGAGGGTTCACGTATGCCCGGTAACCCGCGCCGAGCAGTCAAGGTCGCCGCAACCCTCACCGCCGTACAGACCACCCTGGTCCTGTTCGCCGCCCGGGCCACAGCCGCACCCACACCGACGCCCAGCCCCAGCAACGACAACTGCTCCCTGCTCTCCGGTAGGGCCCGCGAGATCTGCGAAGGCGACACCGACAGCGGCGGCGGTGGCGGAGACGACGGTGTAGAGGATCAGGGGGGTGAAGG
>NZ_JAIGQA010000262.1:0-8414 GCF_019733245.1 Streptomyces sp. WAC04114 | reverse complement strand
AGTTCGCGCAGTTCCCCGCCCCCGCACTCCCCGGCGGCATGGCACGGACCCAGGGGCGCGGGGAACTGCGCGAACTACCCCCACGCACCCGCACTCGACGAATCTCCCCAGGAGCCCACACATGTACGAACTCAGAGCCGTAACCAAGCACTACACCCGTTCCAAAGACACCGTCCAAGCCCTCGACGGCATTGACCTCACCATCCCCGACGGCGACCGGCTGGTCATCCAAGGACCCACCGGCGGCGGCAAATCCACACTGCTCCAGATGCTCGGCGGCCTCGACCGGCCCACCTCCGGCGAGATCGTCCTGGACGGCACCGACCTCGCCGCACTGCCGGAGGCGAGACTGACCCGGGTGCGAAGCGAGAGCATCGGCTTCGTCTTCCAGTCCTTCAACCTCATCCCGACGCTCACCGCGCAGGAAAACGTGGAGACCGCCCTCGTCCCCCTCGGCGTGAAGCCGAAACAGCGACGCGAACAGGCCGCCGAGGCACTGAAATCGGTCGGTCTCGGCGAGCGCCTCGCGCATCTGCCCGGCGAGATGTCCGGCGGCCAGCAGCAACGCGTGGCCATCGCCCGGGCCTTGGTGAAACAGCCGAAGGTGCTCCTCGCCGACGAACCCACCGGCAATCTGGACGAATCGATGCGCGACGAGATCATGGACGTACTCGAACGCATGTGGGAGGAGTTCGGCCTCACCTTCGTGATGGTCACCCACGACTCGGCGATAGCGAAGAAGGCTCCCCGTGTGGCGACGATCCGCAAGGGCCGGATCTCTGTCAAGGAGAACGCGCGTGCGTAACCACGCGGCCCTGTAACGGAGTTCCGGCGGACGTGTAACAGTCGGCCGACGGAATTCTTACCGTCCTCTCATCTATTGAGCACCTGATCACCCCTCGGCATACTGCGTATTCCGGGGGGTGTACGGGCATGCGTACGAGACCACCCCCGGCCGGGTGAACGGGGAATTCACCCGGTTCTTCTGCAAGGGGGAAACTTGCGCAGACAAGTGAAAAGGGCGTACGCGGCCACAGTCGCCACAGCGGCGGCCGTGGCCCTGGCGGCGGGTATGACCAGCCCGGCGTCGGCCAACGGCGAGCAGGCGGCGGCGTCCGCCAAGCCGGCGTCCTTCACCGCCAAGCACCGCGTCACACTCATCACCGGCGACCGCGTCGTGCTGGACGCCAAGGGCCGTGTCATCGGCCTGGAACACGCCAAGGGCCGCGAGAAGGTACCCGTCCAGATCCGCAAGGTCGGCGGCCACACCCTCGTCATCCCGGCCGACGCGGCCCGCCTGGTCGCCACCGGCAAGCTCGACCAGCGGCTCTTCGACGTCACCGAGCTCAACAAGTCGACCACCCGCAAGGCCCAGAAGAAGGGCCTGAAGGTCATCGTCGGCTACCGGGGCAGCGCCGCCGCCACCAAGGCCGACGTCCGCGAGGCCGGCACCCTGAGCCACGCGCTCAAGTCCGTGAACGCGGACGCCGTGCAGACCCCGCAGCAGGACACGCCCGAACTCTGGGACGCGGTCACCAACGGCGAGAAGACCGCCTCCGGCATCGCGCACGTCTGGCTCGACGGCGTCCGCAAGGCCAGCCTCGACAAGTCCGTCCCGCAGATCGGCGCCCCCAAGGCCTGGGCGGCCGGCTTCGACGGCAAGGGCACCAAGATCGCCGTCCTGGACACCGGTGTCGACGCCACCCACGACGACCTCAAGGGTCAGGTGGCCGGCTCCAAGAACTTCACCACCTCGCCCGACGCCTCCGACAAGGTCGGCCACGGCACGCACGTCGCGTCCATCGCGGCCGGCACGGGCAAGAAGTCCGGCGGCAAGTACAAGGGCGTCGCGCCCGGCGCGAAGATCCTCAACGGCAAGGTCCTCGACGACGGCGGCTTCGGCAGCGACTCCGAGATCCTCGCCGGCATGGAGTGGGCCGTCGCCGAGGGCGCCGACGTCATCAACATGAGCCTGGGCGGCGGCGACACGCCCGCGATCGACCCGCTGGAAGCGGCGGTGAACAAGCTGTCCGACGAGAAGGGCGTCCTGTTCGCCATCGCGGCCGGCAACGAGGGCGACTTCGGCGACCAGACCATCGGCTCCCCGGGCAGCGCCGCCGCGGCTCTGACCGTCGGCGCCGTCGACGACAAGGACGAGCTCGCCGACTTCTCCAGCCGCGGCCCCGGCATGGACGGCGCCCTCAAGCCCGACGTGACCGCGCCCGGCGTGGACATCACCGCGGCCTCCGCCCCGGGCAACCAGATAGCCCAGGAGGTCGGCGAGAAGCCGGCCGGCTACATGACGATCTCCGGCACGTCGATGGCGACCCCGCATGTCGCGGGCGCGGCGGCGATCCTCAAGCAGCAGCACCCGGACTGGAAGTACGCCGAGCTGAAGGGCGCCCTCACCGGCTCCACCAAGGGCGGCAAGTACACCCCGTTCGAGCAGGGTTCGGGCCGGATCCAGGTCGACAAGGCCATCAAGCAGTCCGTGATCGCCGAGCCGGTCTCGGTGAGCTTCGGCGTCCAGCAGTGGCCGCACACCGACGACAAGCCGGTCACCAAGGAGCTGACGTACCGCAACCTCGGGACGAAGGACGTCACGCTGAAGCTGACGTCGACGGCCACCAACCCCAAGGGTCAGACCGTCCCGTCCGGCTTCTTCAAGCTCGGCGCCACCTCGGTGACCGTCCCGGCCGGCGGCAAGGCCTCCGTGCCGTTCACCGTCAACACCAAGCTCGGCGGCACGGTCGACGGCGCGTACTCGGCGTACGTGACGGCGACGGGCGGCGGCCAGACCGTCCGCACGGCGGCGGCGGTGCAGCGCGAGGTCGAGTCGTACGACGTGACGCTGAAGTTCCTCGACCGCGACGGCAAGGCGGCGAAGAACTACAGCGCCGACCTGACCGGCATAGCCGGCCTGGGCAAGGGCAAGGGGGCCGCGCCGTACGACGAGGACGGCACCGTCACCGCCCGGGTCCCCAAGGGCACCTACGTCCTCAACACGAACATCTACGTGGGCGACGACCCGGAGAAGTTCGAGGGCGTCGACTGGCTCGCCCAGCCCAAGCTGAACCTCACCAAGAACACGACGATCACGCTGGACGCCCGCAAGGCCAAGCCGGTGGACATCACCGTCCCGGCCACCGGCGTCAAGTCGGAGTTCGCCTCGGCCGACTACACGGTGGAGAGCGGTGACAGCAGCTACGGCTTCGGCTGGTGGCTGGACTCCTACGACGGCTTCCGCAGCGCTCACGTCGGCCCGCAGATCACCGACGGTTCGGTGACCCAGCAGTGGGACGGCCACTGGTCCAAGGGCGGCAAGGAGGAGTACAACACCGTCGCCGGCGGCAAGGTCAAGCAGCTCGCCACCGGATTCACCAAGCACTACAAGGCGAGCGACCTCGCCACGGTGAAGGCGGGCCTCGGCGCCGCGGCGAGCGGCAAGAAGGGCTCGGTCAACGCGGTGGGCTGGATGCCGTGGAGCTCCAGCGCCTCCTCGATCGGCATGCAGCAGACCCTGCCCGGCACCCGGACGATCCACCTGTCCGCGCAGGGCGGCGTGAAGTGGCAGCTGGAGTTCACCCAGTCCGGAGGTGTGGACGAGGACGGCTTCCCGGTCGACGAGGCCGCCTACGAGTTGGGCACGCACACGTTCGCCGCCGGCAAGAGCTACTCCAAGACCGTCAACACCGCCGTCTTCGGGCCGCGTCTGACCGGCGACTTCGGTGTCATCCGCGAGGGCAACCAGATCTACGGTTCCCTGCCGCTGTTCGCCGACGGCAAGGGCAACGTGGGCTACTCGACGTTCTCCGCGGTCGACACGACCCTGTACCGCAACGGCACCAAGGTCGGCAGCAACGACGACCCGCTGTTCGGTGACAAGCAGTTCAAGGTCCCGGCCGCCGACGCCGAGTACAAGCTGACGACGTCGGTCAAGCGCAGCGTCAAGGTCGCGGCGGCCTCCACCCGCGTCGACGCGAGCTGGACGTTCCGCTCGAAGAAGACCGGCGACATCACCAAGCTGCCCGTCTCCACGGCCCGCTTCGGCGCGACCACGGGTCTGGACAGCAAGGTCCCGGCCGACAAGACCGTCAAGGTCCCGGTCACCGTCGAGGGCGCGGCCAAGGGCGGCAACCTCAAGTCGCTGTCGGTGTACGCGTCGTACGACTACGGCAAGACCTGGAAGAAGCTCACCGTCAAGGACGGCAAGGTGAGCGTCAAGAACCCGGCGAAGGGGAAGGCCATCTCCTTCCACGCCAAGATCGCCGACAAGAAGGGCAACAAGTCGACGATCTCGATCTACAACGCGTACTACGGCAAGTAAGCAGTAGTGCACGGGCGTTGGCGGCCCGTCGGAAGCCTCGGCTTCCGGCGGGCCCGCCGCGTCAGCAGGGTCCTCCAGTGAGGGAGGACCTGGGCGTCGTCGACCGAGGCGAGGGTGACCCCTACTGCTCCGTGGGTGCCGAAGCCCTGGTCCCCGAGCGGGTCGCGTCCGCCCCCCAGCTCGCCAGCAGGCGCAGGGCCTGCGCCGACGAGGTGTCCGGTTCCGCGTGGTAGGTGATCAGGGACTGCTCGCCGTCGTCGACCAGGCGGAACGTCTCGAAGGACAGGGTCAGGTCGCCGACCAGCGGGTGGTGCATGCGCTTGATGCCGTAGCTCTTCTCCTTGACGTTGTGGGCGGCCCACAGGCGGCGGAACTCCTCGCTCTTGACCGACAGCTCGCCCACCAGGGCCGACAGCCGCGGGTCGTCCGGGTGGCAGCCCGCGTCCATGCGCAGATAACCGACGATGTCGGCCGCCTTCTGCTCCCACTCGACGAACAGCTCGCGGTACTCGGGCCGCAGGAACACCAGCCGCGCCCAGTTCCGCTCCTGCGCCGGCACCTCCGCCCAGTCGCCGAAGAGGGCCGACGCCATCCGGTTCCAGGCCAGGATGTCCGAGCGGCGCCCGACGATGTACGCCGGGACGGACTCGATCGAGTCCAGCAGATGCCGCAGCGCCGGCCGCACCTGCTGGCTGCGCGCCACCGGCTTCTTCTTGTGCTGCTTCGGCTTCGCCAGATGCGTCAGGTGCGCGTGCTCGGCGTCGCTCAGCCGCAGGGCGCGCGCGATCGCGTCCAGCACCTCCGCGGAGACGTTGCGGCCGTTGCCCTGCTCGAGGCGCGTGTAGTACGCCACGGACACCCCGGCCAGCTGCGCCAGCTCCTCGCGGCGCAGTCCGGGCACCCGCCGCCGCCCGAAGTCGGGCAGCCCCACGTCCTCGGGCTTCAGCCGGGCCCGCCGGGTGCGAAGGAACTCGCTGAGCTCGGCGCGCCGGTCCAGGCCGCCACCGGCCGTCTGTGCGGGTTCGGGCTGTTCGTCCATGCCGTCCAGTATTCCTGGTCGTACGCACACGAGCCTGACCCCGCCAGTGGTACGTACCGTGTGCGTACGCAAAACCGTGGTCTGGGTGAGCACGAACGATTCCTGCACGCTGGTGATCGTGCCCGGTCAGAAGGTCCAGAAGGCAGCCGGGCACGGAACCCCGCTAGGAGGACCCACGGCATGACCACTGTTGCTGCGTACGCCGCTCCCGCTCCCAAGGCTCCGCTGGAGCGCACCACCATCGAGCGCCGCGAGGTCCGCGAGTTCGACGTCCTGATCGACATCAAGTTCGCCGGCATCTGCCACTCCGACATCCACCAGGCCCAGGAGGGCTGGGGCGAGGCGATCTTCCCGATGGTCCCCGGTCACGAGATAGCCGGTGTCGTCTCCGCGGTCGGCCCGGGTGTCACGAAGTTCGCCGTCGGCGACCGCGTGGGCGTCGGCTGCATGGTCGACTCCTGCCGCGAGTGCGAGAACTGCAAGGCCGGCCGTGAGCAGTACTGCGTGCAGGGCAACGTCCCCACGTACAACGGCATCGGCCACGACGGCGAGCCCACCTACGGCGGCTACTCGCGCAGCGTCGTCGTCGACGAGAACTTCGTCATCCGCATCCCCGACGGCCTCTCCCTCGACGTCGCTGCGCCGCTGCTGTGCGCCGGCATCACCCTCTACTCCCCGCTGCGCCGCTTCGGCGCCGGCCCCGGCAAGAAGGTCGCGATCGTCGGCCTGGGCGGCCTCGGCCACATGGGCGTCAAGATCGCCCACGCCCTCGGGGCCGAGGTGACCGTGCTGTCGCAGTCCCTGCGCAAGCGGGAGGACGGCCTGCGGCTGGGCGCGGACCACTACTACGCCACCAGCGACCCGAAGACCTTCGAGGAGCTGGCCGGCACGTTCGACCTGATCGTGTCCACGGTGTCCGCCCCGCTGGACTTCAACGCCTACCTGTCCCTGCTGAAGACCGAGGGCACCCTGGCCAACGTCGGCGCCCCCGAGGAGCCGATCTCCCTCAACCTCTTCTCGGTGATCGGCGGCGGCAAGACCCTCGCCGGTTCCATGATCGGCGGCATCGCGGAGACCCAGGAGATGCTGGACTTCTGCGCCGAGCACGGCCTCGGCGCCGAGATCGAGCTGATCCGCGGCGACCAGATCAACGAGGCGTACGAGCGGGTCCAGGCCAGCGACGTGCGCTACCGGTTCGTGATCGACACGGCGACGATCTGACCCCGCACCCTCCGTGACACGGCCCTGAGGGCCCCGGCCGCGCGCCGGGGCCCTCAGGGCGTTCGTGATGCACGACGGGGGGCGCGCGGGGTACATGTGGGGGAGTGCACCGCAGGGGTCCGCCGCCATGTACGTCAGGGGAGGCCACCATGACCGTGCAGCTCAACCACACCATCGTCGTCGCCCACGACAAACGCGCCTCGGCCCGGTTCCTCGCCGATCTCCTGGGGCTCGACGTGAGCCCGCCCTACGGCCCGTTCCTGCCGGTCGAGATCTCCAACGGCGTGACGCTCGACTTCATGGACAGCCCCGGCGCCATCACGCCGCAGCACTACGCCTTCCTCGTCTCGGAGGACGAGTTCGACGAGATCTTCGGCCGCATCCAGCAGGCCGGTCTCACCTACTGGGCGGACCCGTTCCACAGCCGCCCCGGCGAGATCAACCACAACGACGGCGGCCGCGGGGCGTACTTCGACGACCCCGACGGCCACCGCCTGGAGATCATCACGAGGCCCTACGGCAGCGGCGGCTGAAGCCGGCGCACCCCGGCTCGTCACATCGTCGCGCCGCCGCGTGTCACACCGGGTCGCCGCCCGCTCGCGGAACTGACCCTCGGCGCCCCGTCCGGCCTGGTCCTGGCCGGTGTCCGGCTGGTTCTGGCCGGTGTCCGGCTGGTTCTGGCAGGTGTCCGGCTGGCCCTGGCTCCTGGTCCTACCCGGCGTCCGGCCGGTCCTGCTCCTCGAAGGTCCACACCGCGCGGGAACCCGGGCCGACCACCAGGGCCGAGTGGCCGATCCGCTCCACGTGCCGGTACGACACCGGATGGTTCAGCGACATCTCGATCTGCCGGAGACCCACCTGGTCCAGGGGCACGGAGTCGAACCGGATCGTCGTGCCGCCGCCCTTCGCGACGGCGCCCCCGCCCGGCAGGGACCGGACCGCGAAACCCCCGGCCCTCAGCAGCGGCACCGTGTTGGCGAGGTCCCGTGCGGTCACCGCGAGCCGGATGCCCGTCACGTCCCGCATCAGGTGGTCCCGGTAGGCGTCGGACAGGTAGCGCTCCCGGCCCACGTCTCCGGGGTGGGAGGCGGGCTCGGTGTTGCCGCGCGGGTCGGCGAAGTACTCCGGCCGGTACTCCATTCCCCAGGCGCCGAAGAGGTCGTACTGGTCGGTGGTGAAGACCGCGTCGAACCAGGGCACGGGGACGCCGTCACCGAAGTCGCGCGTCTGCCGGAACTCGACCGGGTCGCTGATCCCGGCCTTCCGCAGCCGCTCGATCACCGTGGGCAGGTCATCGGCGCGCTCGGTGGACACGCCCAGGCCGGTGGAGCCGAGGGTGCCGTCCTTGCCGGGCACGTCACCCACCCCGAACAGCTCGAAGTAGGTCTCGCGCCCCATCAGATAGCGGCCGGTCCAGGTCTGCCCGCCGGAACCGGTGGTGGTGCGGACCTGGAAGTCGGCGAAGTCCCGCAGATACGAGGAGTGCTCGATGGCGTCCGCGGTGGCCCGGTCGAGCACCCCGTAGGCGTGGTTGTAGAACAGCAGCTGCCGCCCGGTCGGTGTCTCGTTCTCCTCGGCCCGTGCCGTGCTCACTCCGCCCTGGACCGCGCCCGCGAGGGCCAGAGCGATGACCATGATCAGCTGTAACGCTCGTCTGAGAACCATGCGAGGGAGCGTAGGGCGGGAGGAAACGCTTCCGCTGCAGCTGCGCCCCTTTGCGGGGTCGGGCCGGGGTCAGGCCGGGTCCGGGCCCCGGTCGGGTCAGGGCTTGGTCAGCGGGGAGGCCGGTGGCGTCCCAGTCGGGGGAGCTGACGGACGGTGTCGTGG
>NZ_JAIGQA010000261.1:0-8466 GCF_019733245.1 Streptomyces sp. WAC04114 | reverse complement strand
GCTTCGCCTGGCGCCGGGTGGTGGGTCGGGGCCGCGCCGGGGGGTATCCGTCCTCGGAACGGCGCGATGGGGTCTGACACCGACTCACTGTCCGTTGACGCGCCAACCGCTGCGGGCGGACACCCCCCGACACGACCCCTTGCGTACGACGGCGGGTGCGGGCCGCCGCCGCTGCGGGCATGCGTGCCGCTGGGGGCGGCACGGGTGGGCCTGGGGGTCCCCCCTGCTCGAGCGAAGCCGAGAGCTTGGGGGAGGCACCCCGTTCCGCCGGGCTGCGGACCCACCTGGCCTCAGCACCAACGCGGCGGCACCTCGGGACGCCGGGGCGCGGAGCCACCCGGCCTCAGCACCGACGCCGGGTGCCCCGCTACCCAGGGCTGCGCACCCACCCGGCCCCGGTATCGACGCGCAGCGCTACCCCACCTGCTCGTCGTCCTCCGGCTCGACCCCGGGCGGGGCCGGGGCCGCCGGCCTCAGCTTGAGCCAGGCCAGGAAGAACAGGCCCAGCAGGAGCATCCCCAACCCGGTCCAGAGGTTGATGTTGACCCCCGCCGCCTTGTCGATGTCCGCATCGGACGCCGTCAGCCCCGCGATCGTGACGATGACGCCGTAGAGCACGAACAGCCCACCGATGATCCGCCGGATGTCGAACAACCGCGCCGCGGTCGCCGACTTGCCCTCCAGCTCGGTGATTTCCCGCTGCAGGTCCTTCTCGGAGTGGGACTCGGACATGTGCGATCAATCCTCCGTCGGTCAGAACGAGAACGGGATGTAGCAGGCCGCGGCCAGGACGATCGCGCCCCAGCCCAGCAGCGCCGGCTTGCGGTACCAGGCCTCGTCCCCCGGTGCCGGCGGCTCCGCCATGCCGGGCGAGGTCGTGCCGTAGACCAGTCCCTGGAGGTCCTCGGTCGGCTTGGGCGCCGTGAACAGCGACACCGCCACCATCACCACCGCACCCGCGACGAAGCCCGCGATCGCCGAGACGAAGTTGGCCCCCTGGTCGGAGGGGATGTCGATGATGTCCTGCTTGTAGAGGACGAAGTAGTTGACCATCGCCGCGGTGGTGCCCGCGAGCAGCCCCCAGAAGCCCGACTTCATCGAAGCCCGCTTCCAGAACATGCCGATGATGAAGACGACGAACATCGGCACGTTGAAGAAGGAGAACAGCGTCTGGAGGTAGGCCATGATGTTGGAGAAGGACCGCGCGAGGAACGCCGTGCCGATGGAGGCCAGGACGCCGATCGCGGTGATGAGCCGGCCGAAGCGGACGTAGTACTCGTCCTCACGGCCCCGGACGACGTACTTGGCCCAGATGTCCGTGGTGAACACGGTGTTGAACGACGACACGTTGGCCGCCATGCCCGCCATGAACGCCGCGAGCAGGCCCGTGACGGCGATGCCCAGCACACCGTTGGGCAGCAGCTGTTCCATCAGGTACGGGATGGCGTCGTTGTACTGGAGGTCGGAGTCGGACGTGCCGATCTTCGGGACCAGGACCGCGGCGACCAGTCCCGGGATCATGACCAGGAACACGATGAAGATCTTCGGGAACGCGGCGATCAGCGGGGTGCGCTGGGCCGCCGAGAGGTTCTTCGCGGACAGCGCGCGCTGCACCTCGGCGAAGTTCGTCGTCCAGTAGCCGAAGGAGAGCACGAAACCGAGGCCCAGGACGATCGTCAGCCAGTTCGCGCCGAGCGGGTTGTCGCTGCCGATGCCCGTGCCGCCCCAGGCCGTCATGAAGTCGGCGCCGCGGCTCTCGGTGAGGGAGTCGGACAGTCCGTCCCAGCCGCCGACCTTCTTCAGCCCGAGGAAGGTGATGGGGATGAGCGCCGCCAGGATCACGAAGAACTGGAGGACCTCGTTGTAGATTGCCGAGGACAGGCCGCCGAGGGTGATGTAGGCGAGGACGAAGAAGCCCGCGACGACGATCGCCACCCACTCCGGCCAGCCCAGCAGCGCCTCGACGACGATGGCCAGGGCGTAGAGGTTGACGCCGGCGATGAGGATCGCGGCGAAGGCGAAGAGGACCGAGCTGAGCAGGTGCGCCGCCTTGTCGAAGCGCAGCAGCAGAAACTCCGGCACCGAGCGCACCTTGGAGCCGTAGTAGAAGGGCATCATCACCAGGCCCAGGAAGACCATGGCCGGGATGGCGCCGATCCAGTACCAGTGCGTGGTGTAGACGCCGTACTGGGCGCTGTTGGCGGCCATGCCGAGGATCTCGGTGGCGCCCAGGTTGGCCGCGATGAACGCGAGGCCGGTCACCCAGGCGGGCAGCGAACGGCCGGAGAGGAAGAAGTCGAGACTGGTCTTGACCGACCGGCGGGCGGCGAAGCCGATGCCGAGGACGACGACGAAGTAGATGCCGAGGATCGTGTAGTCGAGCCAGTTTGTGGGGAGTCGCAGCTCGGCTGACAGATAGGTAGGGGTCTGCATGAGCCCTCGCTTCGTTGCGTGAACCGATACCTCGCGGAATCTTCTTCTCCGCCTTCAGTGATTGAACACGTCCGATGACGCTCTTTGTTTGATTGTGATGTTGACGATTGAGGTGGGTCGTGTTTAAGTATGTTGGGTTCTGTTTGAAGGACAAGGAGTCAGGCGTGAAGAAGACCTCGACCCGACTGGCCGACGGTCGCGAGCTCATCTACTACGACCTGCGTGACGACAGCGTGCGGGACGCGACCGACCGCCGACCGCTGGACCGCACCGTCACCACGTCCCAGATCCGCCGTGACCCCCTGCTCGGCGACTCCGTCGCCATCGCCTCCCACCGACAGGGCCGCACCTACCACCCCCCGGCTGACGAATGCCCCCTGTGCCCCTCCGAGGGCGACCGGCTGAGCGAGATCCCGGACTCCTCGTACGACGTCGTCGTGTTCGAGAACCGCTTCCCCTCGCTGGCCGGCGACTCGGGCCGCTGCGAGGTCGTCTGCTTCACCTCAGACCACGACGCGTCCTTCGGTGAACTCACCGAGGAGCAGGCGGGCCTGGTGCTGGAGGCCTGGACGGACCGCACGTCGGAGCTGTCGCATCTCCCCTCCGTCGAGCAGGTGTTCTGCTTCGAGAACCGGGGCGCCGAGATCGGCGTGACCCTCCAGCACCCCCACGGGCAGATCTACGCCTACCCCTTCACCACGCCCCGCACCGCCCTGATGCTCCGTTCGGTCGCGACCCACAAGGAGATGACCGGCGGGGAGAACCTCTTCGACGCCGTCCTGAAGCGTGAACTGGCCGGTGAGCGGGTCGTCCTGGAGGGTGAACACTGGGTCGCCTTCGTGCCCTACGCCGCGCACTGGCCGTACGAGGTCCACCTGTACCCCAAGCGCCGCGTGCCCGACCTGCTCGGCCTGGACGAGGCCGCGCGCACAGAGTTCCCCAAGATCTACCTGGAACTCTTGAGGCGCTTCGACCGGATTTTCGGCGAGGGTGAGGCGCCGACGCCGTACATCGCGGCCTGGCACCAGGCACCGTTCGGCGCGCTGGAGGAATTCGACGGGGTCGTGCGCGAGGACTTCGCGCTGCACCTCGAGCTTTTCACCATCCGCCGCACTTCCGGCAAGCTGAAGTTTCTCGCGGGTTCCGAGTCCGGCATGAACGTGTTCATCAACGACGTGCCGCCGGAGCGCGCGGCCGAGCGACTGCGAGAGGTAGCGAGTTCATGAGCGGGAAGTACCTGGTGACGGGCGGCGCGGGATACGTCGGCAGCGTGGTCGCGCAGCACCTGCTGGAGGCCGGTCACGAGGTCGTCGTCCTCGACAACCTCTCCACCGGCTTCCGCGAGGGCGTCCCCGCGGGCGCGACGTTCGTCGAGGGCGACATCCGCGACGCCGCCAAGTGGCTGGACCCGTCCTTCGACGGCGTGCTGCACTTCGCCGCGTTCTCGCAGGTCGGCGAGTCGGTCGTGAAGCCGGAGAAGTACTGGGACAACAACGTCGGCGGCACCATGGCGCTGCTGGCCGCGATGCGCGAGGCGGGCGTGAGCACGCTGGTCTTCTCCTCGACGGCGGCGACGTACGGCGAGCCGGAGCAGGTCCCGATCGTCGAGTCGGCGCCCACGTCCCCGACCAACCCCTACGGCGCCTCGAAGCTCGCCGTCGACCACATGATCACGGGCGAGGCGGCGGCGCACGGCCTCGGCGCGGTCTCCCTGCGCTACTTCAACGTGGCGGGCGCGTACGGCGCGTACGGCGAGCGCCACGACCCCGAGTCCCACCTCATCCCGCTGGTCCTCCAGGTCGCGCAGGGCAGGCGCGAGGCGATCTCGGTCTTCGGCGACGACTACCCCACGCCGGACGGCACCTGCGTGCGCGACTACATCCACGTCGCGGACCTGGCCGAGGCCCACCTGCTCGCCCTGACCGCCGCCACCCCCGGCGAGCACCTGATCTGCAACCTCGGCAACGGCAACGGCTTCTCGGTCCGCGAGGTCATCGAGACGGTCCGCACGGTGACGGGCCACCCGATCCCGGAAGTGGTCGCCCCGCGCCGGGGCGGCGACCCGGCGGTCCTGGTGGCGTCGGCCGACACGGCCCGCGAGAAGCTGGGCTGGAACCCGTCCCGCGCGGACCTCGCGGAGATCGTCGCGGACGCGTGGGACTTCGCGCAGAACATCGCAAGGGAGCAGTAGTGGGCGCACAACAGGTGCGGGACGGTTTCGCAGAGCTCTACGGAACCGCCCCCGAGGGTGTCTGGGCGGCCCCGGGCCGCGTCAACCTCATCGGTGAGCACACCGACTACAACGACGGTTTCGTGATGCCCTTCGCGCTGCCGCACACCGCCGTCGCGGCCGTATCCCGGCGCACGGACGGCGTGCTGCGCCTGCACTCGGCGGACGTCGAGGGCGGGGTCGCCGAGCTGCGCGTCGACGAGCTGGCGCCGGGGTCGGACCGGAACTGGACGGCGTACCCGTCGGGCGTGGTCTGGGCCCTGCGCGAGACCGGCCACGCGGTCACGGGCGCGGACGTCCACCTGGCCTCCACGGTCCCCTCCGGCGCGGGCCTGTCGTCGTCGGCGGCCCTGGAGATCGTCGTCGCCCTCGCCCTGAACGACCTGTTCTCCCTCGGCCTGCGGGGCTGGCAGCTGGCCCGCCTGTGCCAGCGCGCGGAGAACGTCTACGTCGGTGCCCCGGTCGGCATCATGGACCAGACGGCGTCGGCCTGCTGCGAGGGCGGCCACGCCCTGTTCCTCGACACGCGCGACCTCTCCCAGCGCCAGATCCCCTTCGACCTGGCCGCCGAGGGCATGCGGCTCCTGGTCGTCGACACGCAGGTCAAGCACTCCCACAGCGAGGGCGAGTACGGCAAGCGCCGCGCCGGCTGCGAGAAGGGCGCGGACCTGCTGGGCGTCGACGCGCTGCGGGACGTGCCCTACGCCGACCTGGACGCGGCCCTGGCCCGCCTGGGCGACGAGGAGGAGGTCCGCCGCCTGGTCCGCCACATCGTCACCGAGAACGAGCGCGTCGAACGGGTCGTCTCCCTCCTGGAGTCGGGCGAGACCCGCGCGATCGGTCCCGTCCTGGTCGAGGGCCACGCCTCGCTCCGCGACGACTTCCGCATCTCCTGCCCGGAACTGGACCTGGTCGTCGACACGGCCCTGGCCCACGGCGCGCTGGGCGCCCGCATGACGGGCGGCGGCTTCGGCGGCTCGGCGATCGTCCTCGCGGAGGAGCCGGACGTCGACGCCATCACCAAGGCGGTGACAGAGGCCTTCGCGACGGCGGGCTTCACGACCCCCCGGGTCTTCGAAGCGGTCCCGTCACCGGGCGCCCACCGCCTCCACTGACCGAGTCGGACGCCAGCGACGCCCTCCCTGCGACCGGGGAGGGCACCGCCGTCACTGTCAGCGGTTGACGGACTGGATCTCCTGGACGGGCACCTCAGTGGTGGTGGCGAAGGTGCCGTTGGGCAGATCGCCGCCCGTGTTCCCCGCGCCTGCTGACGGCCCGTTCGTTGTCCGCCAGGATCGCGTCCTTGACTGAGTCGCCCGTCCGCTGGTCCTCGAACACCAGCTTCATGTCTCCGGGCAACTTGATCTCCGGCCGATCGATCCCGTCCGCAGACGCCGAGGTCGAGGGCGAAGCCGATCCCTTGTCGCCCGAACCCGCACCGGCGATCCTGTCGGACGATGACGAACTGTCACCTCGCCCCGAGCCACAGGCGGTCAGCAGCAGGGCCGCGGATGCGGTGAGCGCGGCTGTCACGAGCCGAGCGGGGCGGTTCACTGTGTCTCCCGTTGATCATGTGGGGGGATAACTCAAGCGAACCAACGCTATTGGTACGTGGAGGAGAGGCGGTATCGAGGGTTTCGTCCCCGCAGCTCAGCCCAGCCTCTTCGTCAGCAAGTACTCCGTGATGCCCGGGGGATAGTCCGGCACCACGCACGCCACCTCGTACCCCTGCTTCTCGTAGAACCGCGGGGCCTGGAAGTCCCAGGTCTCCAGGCGGGACGCGCGGCAGCCGCGGGAGGTCGTCGCGATGTGTTCCGCCTGGGCGAGCAACTGCGCGCCCAGGCCCCTGCCGCGGTGGCGTTCGTCGACCCAGAGGTAGGTCACGTGGAGCCAGGTCGCCCAGGTGTGGCCGACCAGGCCGCCGGCGAGGGCGTCATCCCGGTCGTTCACAGCCCACACATGCAAGGGCGCGTCCCTTTCGTCCGGAGTCCCGCGCAGGGCGCGCAGGATCGGAGAGGCGGCTGTGTTCGTGTCCCGCAGGCGTGTGCGGAGCAGATCACGTCGGGCCTTGTCGACTTCTGTCTCAAGACGGAACATGCGGCACACCATAAACGCGTCGGACAGTCAGTTCTGCAAATAACCTTCCGCTCCGGGCCCCCGTCCGTACCCTGATGAACAGCACCGGTGGGGGCCGGTGCCGCTCAGGGGGCGAGACAGCCGGGTACGACGCCCGGGGTGGGGGTAGCGGTACTGCACGGCGGCGGCTGTGCGGCTGCGGCGACCCGAACAGGCTGCTGCGGCACGGACCGACGGTCGGACGCAGCGGATCCGGACACTCCGGCGTCGTACCCGCGCGGTGTCAACCTCCGACGATGGGGTAGCCCCTGCTCTTCGGGAGCTCGGGGAAGGGGGTTTCGTGGTTCGCATCCGAGTCCTGGTCGTCGACGACCATCGCATCTTCGCGGAGTCACTCGCGGCGGCCCTGGCGGCCGAACCGGACGTCGACGTCTCCGCGGCCGGCAGCGGTCCGGCCGCGCTGCGCAGCCTGGAGCGGGCGGTCGCCGAGGGGCGGCGCTTCGACGTGCTGCTCGTGGACGCCGACCTGGGAGGGAAAGTGCCGGGCGCCCGGCCGGCCGTACCCGTGCAGGACAGTAACGAGGACGGGCTCGTCGACGGGATCTCCCTCGTCACGGGCGTGCGCTCCGCGCAGCCGCACGTACGGATCGTCGTGCTCGCCGAGAAGGACGACCCGCGGCGGGCGGCCCTCGCCCTGCAGGCCGGCGCCTCCGGGTGGGTGGCGAAGGACTGCTCGCTGTCCCGGCTGCTCACGGTCATCCGGGGCGTGCTGCGGGACGAGACGCATCTGCCGCCCGCGCTGCTGACGGGCGTGCTGCGGGAGCTCACCGCCGCCCGCAAGCACCGCACCGAGAGCGAGCGCCTCGTCGAGTCCCTCACTCCGCGTGAGCGGGAAGTGCTGCGGTGCATGGTCGCGGGGCTGGGGCGCAAAGCCGTCGCCGAGCGCCTGTATCTGTCGCCGCACACCGTGCGGACCCACATGCAGAACGTGCTGGGCAAGCTCGGC
The DNA here is from genome assembly GCF_019733245.1 of Streptomyces sp. WAC04114. Lineage (NCBI taxonomy): Bacteria > Bacillati > Actinomycetota > Actinomycetes > Kitasatosporales > Streptomycetaceae > Streptomyces > Streptomyces sp. WAC04114. The sequence goes on along the minus strand of NZ_JAIGQA010000261.1, from coordinate 721 downwards.
GTGCACTCCACCCTCGCCGCCGTCGCCCTCGCGCGGCGCGCCGGGGTCGGGCCCGTGGACCTAGCCGGGGATGTTGTCGAACGGGGCGGTCAGCTGGCGTAGCAGCCCCGCCAGTTCGCCGCGCTGGGCCCGGGACAGTTCCGCGAGGATCGCGCGCTCCTGGTCCAGCAGACCCGCCAGGGCCTGGTCCGCGCGGTCCCGGCCCTCGTCCGTCAGCCGGACCAGGACGCCCCGGCGGTCACTGGGGTCCGGGAGCCGTTCCACCAGGCCCTTCTTGGCCAGGCGGTCGATGCGGTTCGTCATCGTGCCCGAGGTGACGAGCGTCTGGGTGAGGAGCTGCCCCGGCGAGAGCTGGTACGGCGTGCCCGCGCGGCGCAGGGCCGTCAGGACGTCGAACTCCCACGGCTCCAGGTTGTGCTCCGAGAACGCCAGCCGCCGCGCCCGGTCCAGATGCCGGGCCAGTCTGCTCACACGGCTGAGCACCTCGAGCGGTTCCACGTCGAGGTCAGGGCGCTCCCGGCGCCACGCTGCGACCAGCCGATCGACCTCGTCCTCCATGACGATCAGTGTAGTGGTTGTGTCGACGTAGAGTCTCTTGACCTCGAGTCTCTTGACATCGAGATATATAAAGGATCACGCTGGGTGTGCGTCTCGCACGGTCACCACCAGGGCACACAGGACACCAGGAGGAACCATGCCCGCAGCCACCCCCACCTGGGAC
>NZ_JAIGQA010000260.1:0-8617 GCF_019733245.1 Streptomyces sp. WAC04114 | reverse complement strand
CCCCAGGCACCCCGGCCACCCCTGGGGCCCCGGCCGCTCCTGGCACCCCGGCAGCTCCTGGCACCCCGGCACGTGTCACCCGTTCCGCCAGCACCTCCCCCAGCAACCGCTCGGACGCCTGGCAGACCTCCGTCCACACCCTGCGCAGGGACGGGGTCGCCTCGGCCAGGCGCAGCAGCGTGCGGACCCACTCCCAGGAGGACGCCGAGACGCCGACGCCCGGGGTGAGGGTGTGCCGGACTCCCTGCTCCAGGGCGTGGAGCACACCCGCGTCGGCGGGAGCCGCACGCACCGCCTCCACCCAGCGCTGGGCGCCGGCCGCATAGAGCGGGGCGACGGCTTCTTCCTTGGTGGCGAAGTACCGGTAGAAGGTGCGCGGTGCGATACCGGCGGCCTGGGCGATGTCCTCCGCGCGGGTGGCGCGCAGGCCGTGCCGTACGAAGAGGCCTGCCGCGGCCCGGGCGATCTCCATACGTGTCTCGGTCTTCCGCCGCTCGGTCAGCGAGGACGGTGGCGGGGTCGGGGTGGTGCTGCTCACGCCCGGCAGGCTATGCCCATGTGACACAATCTGCCATCTGGCGGGCCACCCCGTGGTTCAGGTACGGGGTGGCCCGCCCTCCAGCACCCGGCCCGGCCCCCGGTGCGGCGATGCCGAACGGCGCCACGCAAGAAGAGAGCCGGGCCCCGACGTCCGGGGGGAAGGACGCCGAAGCCCGGCCTCGGGGAAAGTCCCGGCGCCGGGGGGAGTGCGACGGGACTTGGCTGTTGGGGGCCGGGGGTGTGACCCCGGGCCCGAACTGGTGGACCCAGAAGTCTTGTTCCCTGAGTCCGCGAATTGAAGCGGCGTTACATCGCCATGTTTGCGCGGTCTTTCGCCACCCGGCGTACGCGGTGCCCGCCGGGCGCACACGCTCCGTCACCCACTGGTCGTGGGGAGGGGCCGTACGCCCGGACGCTCACCGTCTCAGCGATGTCCGGCCGCCGCGCGAACGGGGTCGCCCCGCCGCGCGAACACGGTGACCCCGCCGTGCGAACGGGGTCGCACCACCGCGCGATCAGCGTCACGCCGCCGCGCGAAGGCGTCACGCCGCCGCGTCGAACCCCGTGCTGCGGGCGAGCTTCTTCAGCTCCAGCAGCGCGTGCTTCTCGATCTGGCGGATGCGCTCGCGGGTCAGGCCGTGCTCCTTGCCGACCTCGGTCAGCGTGCGCTCCCGGCCGTCCTCGATGCCGTAGCGCATCTTGATGATGGACGCCGTGCGCTGGTCGAGCCGGCCGATCAGATCGTCGAGCTCCTCGCTGCGCAGCAGCGTGAGCACCGACTGCTCGGGTGACACCGCCGAGGTGTCCTCCAGGAGGTCACCGAACTGCGTCTCGCCCTCATCGTCCACCGACATGTTCAGCGAGACCGGGTCACGGGCCCAGTCGAGCACGTCGGTGACACGCTCCGGGGTCGAGCCGAGCTCGGCGGCGATCTCCGCGGGCTCCGGCTCCCGGCCGTGCTCGCGGTTGAACTCGCGCTGCACACGGCGGATCCGGCCGAGCTCCTCCACGAGGTGGACGGGCAGGCGGATCGTACGGGACTGGTCCGCTATGGACCGGGTGATGGCCTGGCGGATCCACCATGTCGCGTACGTGGAGAACTTGAAGCCCTTGCGGTAGTCGAACTTCTCGACCGCGCGGACCAGGCCGGCGTTGCCCTCCTGGATCAGGTCCAGCAGCGGCAGACCGCTGCGGGGGTAGCGGCGGGCGACCGCGACGACCAGGCGCAGGTTGGAGCGGATGAAGACATCCTTGGCCCGCTCACTCGCGTCGACCAGGGCCTGCAACTCCTCCTGGGAGGCACCGGCCTTGTTCTCCTCGAGGCCGTCGAGGATCTGCTGTGCGAACACACCCGCTTCGATGATCTGGGACAGCTCGACCTCCTTGGCGGCGTCGAGCAGTGGTGTGCGCGCGATCTCGTCGAGATACATGCCGACCAGGTCGCGGTCGGCGATCTCGCCGCCATGGGCGCGAACACTGCTTGCCGCGTCGGCCGTCTCGCCGGTGGCGGACTGACGACGGGCGACGGCACGGGTTGCCATGCGAGCTCCCTTGCGATGGTGAGGTCAGCGGGTGGTCCTTCGGACGCTGGACTCCGTCTTCCGGGACTCTCCGGACTCTCCTCGGGTGCCCTGCATCCGATGGAAACAACGACTGGAATCAGGACAGAATTCCCAACCGGGCCCCCGATTTTTCTGATCATGCAGTACCCTGTCCGACCACATGGGGAGGCACGGTGCCGTCAGAACGTCCAGAGGTGCAGGTCAGGCCGGGAGTCGAGGGTGACCTCGAGGCCCTCACGGCCCTCTACAACCACTATGTACGTGAGACGGCGATCACATTCGATACCGCGATCTTCAGTCCGGAGGAGCGCCGCCCTTGGCTGCTCTCCCACCCTGAAGACGGACCACACCGCCTGATGGTTGCCACGACGGCGAACCCACAGGAGATTCTGGGCTACTCCACATCAAGCCCTTTCCGAACGAAGCCGGCCTATGCCACCTCCGTGGAAACGACCGTGTACGTCGCCCCGCAGGCCGGCCGGCGCGGCGTCGGCACGCTCCTCTACACGGCCCTCTTCGAGGCCCTGTCGGGCGAGGATCTGCACCGCGCCTACGCGGGCATCGCGCTGCCGAACGAGGCGTCGGTCCGGCTGCACGAGCGCCTCGGTTTCCGGCACGTCGGCACCTATCGGGAGGTCGGCCGCAAATTCGGCCGCTACTGGGACGTGGCCTGGTACGAGAAGCCGCTGTAGGAGCTCCCCGCGGGCAAGCCCGCCGGGGCCAGTTTCAGCCGAACTGCACCGACCGCTTCGCCAGCCCCATCCAGAACCCGTCGATGACGGACTTCTGGAGGTCCAGCTCGCCGGCCGCGTCGGCCGCGCCCATGGTCACGAAGAGCGGGGCGAAATGCTCGGTGCGCGGGTGGGCCAGCTGCCCCGCGGGTGACTTGCGGGTGAAGTCGAGCAGGGCGTCCACGTCACGGCCCTCCAGCGCCCGCCGGCCCCAGTCGTCGAACTCGGACGACCAGGCGGGGATGCCGCCCTGCCGCAGCGCGGCCAGGTTGTGGGTGAAGAAGCCGGAGCCGACGATCAGCACGCCCTCGTCCCGCAGGGGGGCGAGCTTGCGGCCGATCTCCAGCAGCCGGACCGGGTCCAGCGTCGGCATGGACACCTGGAGGACCGGGATGTCGGCCTCCGGGTACATCTCAACCAGCGGCACGTACGCGCCATGGTCGAGGCCTCGGTCAGGGACGTCCTGGACGGGCATGCCGGGGGCGCGCAGCAGCTTGCGTACGGACTCGGCGAGCTCCGGTGCGCCGGGGGCGTCGTAGGTCACCCGGTAGTAGTGCTCCGGGAAGCCCCAGAAGTCGTAGACGAGCGGGACGGTCTCGGTGGCGCCGAGGGCGAGCGGGGCCTCCTCCCAGTGGGCGGAGACGATCAATATCGACTTGGGGCGCGGTAGTCCGGCGGACCAGGCGGCCAGTTCACCGGGCCAGACCGGGTCGTCCGCCAGGGGCGGCGCGCCGTGGCTGAGGTACAGAGCGGGCATGCGCTCCTGGGTGGCGGCGGACATGCTGCGGCTCCTTCCAAAACATGGTTCCCTACAAAACTGTACGGGCCATTTGTTTAAAGTTCAAGGAGGGTCCACGTAGAGTGGAACACATGAAGGCACCCGCATCCGCACCGGCACAGGGCTCCGCAGCGGAGCCCCAGGAACCGCGCTGGCTCACCGACGAGGAGCAGCGCGTCTGGCGCTCGTTCATGGAGGGCGTCACCCTCCTCGACGACCATCTCGACCGGCAGCTGCAGCGCGACGCGGGCATGCCGCACGTCTATTACGGCCTGCTGGTCAAGCTCGCCGAGGCGCCGCGGCGGCGGCTGCGGATGACCGAGCTCGCGATGCTGGCGAAGATCACCCGGTCCCGCCTCTCGCACGCCGTCGCGCGGCTGGAGAAGAACGGCTGGGTGCACCGCGAGGACTGCCCCGACGACAAGCGGGGTCAGTTCGCCGTCCTCACGGACGAGGGCCTTCAGGTGCTGCGGCAGACCGCGCCGGGCCATGTGGAGGCCGTACGCCAAGCGGTCTTCGACCGGCTCTCCCCGGAACAGCAGAAGTCCCTCGGCGAGATCATGCGGATCGTCGCCGAGGGACTGCAGCCGACCGAGGCGGGTGCGGACCTGCCCTGGCTCCGCTGACGGAGCGGTGCCGGGTGCGGAGCTGCATCCGAAGCGGCGGATGCGGAGCTGCACGGGTTCCGCTGACACCGAGGCGGACACGCAGCCGCCCAGCTCACTGACACCGAGGCGGACACGCAGCCGCCCAGCTCACTGACACCGAGGCGGACACGCAGCCGCCCAGCTCACTGACACCGAGGCGGACACGCAGCCGCCCAGCTCGCTGACACCGAGGCGGACACGCAGCCGCCCAGCTCGCTGACACCGAGGCGGATACAGACCTGCCCCGCTCCGCCGAAGCGGGAGCAGGGCAGGTCCTGGATTCCGTAGGTGCGGGGCGTCCCCTTCCCCGTGCCTACGACAGGGCCCGAAGGGGTGCGATGCGCGGACGTCAGTGGGCGACGACCGGGATCTGCACCTCGTCCGCCGCGTCCTCGTCGGAGGACGCCACCGTCGTACCGCCCGGGCGGCCGGCGTTGACGAACGTCAGGGCGATCGCGGCGGCGACCACGAGGATGCCGACGGCGAACCAGATGGCGCTGGTGTAGCCCTGCACCATGGCCTCCAGCTGGACCAGCTGCTGCTGGGACCGGCTGGTCGCCCCGGCGATGTGGTCGGCGACGTACGCCGTGGTCGCCGAGGCGGCGATGGTGTTCAGCAGGGCCGTGCCGATCGCGCCGCCCACCTGCTGCGAGGTGTTGACCATCGCGGAGGCGACGCCGGAGTCCCGAGGCTCGACGCCCTGGGTGGCCAGCGACATGGCCGGCATGAACGCCGTACCCATACCGAGGCCGAGCAGCAGCATCGCCGGCAGCAGCAGGGCGGCGTACGAGGAGCCGATCTCCAGCTGGGTCAGCAGCAGCATGCCGAGCGCGGCGACCAGGAAGCCCGGGCCCATCAGCAGGCGCGGCGCGACCCGGGTCATCAGGCGGGTGCCGATCTGGGTGGAGCCGGTGATCATGCCCGCGATCATCGGCAGGAAGGCGAACCCGGTCTTGACCGGCGAGTAGCCCTTCACGATCTGCAGGTAGTAGGTCAGGAAGAGGAACAGGCCGAACATCGCGATGATCGCGAGACCGAGGGAGAGGTAGATCCCGCCGCGGTTGCGCTCGGTGATCACGCGCAGCGGCAGCAGCGGGGCCTTGACCTTCGACTCGACGAGCACGAAGGACGCCAGCAGCACGGCCGAGGCGACGAACATGCCGACGGTGACGGAGTCGCTCCAGCCGTTGGACTCGGCGCGGGTGAAGCCGTAGACGAGGGCGACCAGGCCGAGGGTGGAGAGGATGACGCCGGGGATGTCGAGCGGGGAACGGTTGCGGCCGCCCTCGGGCTCGCGGATGACGAAGTAGGCACCGGCCGCGGCGACGATGGCGAACGGGATGTTCACGAAGAACGTCCAGCGCCAGTCCAGGTACTCGGTGAGGAAGCCGCCCAGGATCAGACCGACGGCACCGCCACCACCGGCGATCGCGCCGTAGATGCCGAACGCCTTGGCACGCTCCTTGGCGTCGGTGAACATCACCGCGAGCAGGGAGAGCGCGGCGGGCGCGAGCAGGGCACCGAAGACTCCCTGGAGGGCACGGGCGCCGAACATCATCGCCTCGTTGGTGGCCGCGCCGCCGAGCGCGGAGGCCGCGGCGAAACCGCCGAGCCCGACCACGAAGGCCTTCTTGCGGCCCCACAGGTCGGCTATCCGGCCACCGAACAGGAGCAGACCGCCGAAGGCGAGGGCGTAGGCCGTGACGACCCACTGCCGGTTGCCGTCGGAGATGCCGAGGTCCTGCTGGGCGGAGGGCAGGGCGATGTTCACGATGGTGGCGTCCAGGACGACCATCAGCTGGGCGAGCGCGATGAAGACGAGCGCTTTCCAGCGGCCGGGATCCGGTTCTGCGGCCTGAGCGCGGAGAGCCTTTGAGGCTGTTTCAGACATGGGGATACCCACTTCGGGACTTCGTGACGGAAGAACGGGACGTCGTGACGGAAAAAGGGTGACGAAAGGTGGCGGCTCGTCCGCGGGGACGGCCGTGGTGACTGCCGTGGTGACCGCCGTGGTGACTGCCGGTCAGGCGATCAGGCCATCAGGCGGTCTTGGTGGTCGGGTGGTCGGGTGGTCGGGGTTCAGACAGGTGGGGCGGCCTGAACTCATCGGCATCGGTCAGGGTCGGCGCAGGTCCTCCAGAGTCACCGGCGCGCCCGGGAGGGTGGAGCGAGCCGGAGCCCGCAGCCCGTCCAGGAACAGCTGGAGATGGCGGTGGACGAAGCGGTCGGCGTGGAAGCAGTCCGTACCGGCCGGGGGCCGGCTGAGCTGGGCCACGGCGATCATGACGTCCCCGACGTCCACATCGGACCGGAGCTGCCCGGCCGACCTGGCGCGGTCCATGACCTCCGCGATCAGCCGTTCGACCCGTTCGCGCGCGGCCTCCAGGTCCGGGTGGTGCTTGTCGAACGTGCTGGAGACCATCGGGCACAGCGCGCTGATCCGCTCATCGGCCGCGGCGTGCACGAAGCGCTCCAGCGCCTCGAACGCGTCACCGGTCTCGGTGAGCGCGGCCTCGGCGGCCGCGGCCGTACGGTCCATGACGGAGCAGACGACCTCGCGGACGAGCGCGTCGCGGTCCGGGAAGTTGCGGTACACCGTGGCATTGCCGACGCCGGCCCGGCGTGCGATGTCGTCGAGCGGCACCTCGGCGCCGTGCTCGACGAACATCTCCCGGGCGGCGGTGACGATCCGCTCCCGGTTGCGCAGGGCGTCGGCACGGGGCCGGGGCACCTTGCGCGTGACGGGGCTGGCGGTCTGCACGGCGTACTCCTGGTGTCGGTGTTGAAGGTGTGGGGCGCTTGACGCTGTCTCGCCGTCCGATCCGGGGAGCGGGTCCCCGTTTCGATCCGACACATGGCTAAACGGGGAGTGGGTCCCCGGTATTTCCCGCTCCCGAGGAAATTGTTTGTGACCTGGCTCACAAACTCCGAAAACCTCTCGGGACCGCTACTGACCGGAAACCCACGATCGGTCTCTTCCAGCGCGCGTCCCCCCCACCCCGCGACGCAGGGTGATCGCAAGGGTGCAGCCGGGAACCGGGAGGCTGCCGTGGCGCGGGAGGTCCCTTGCAGGTCCCTTGCATACAGCCACGGCCCCGGCGCCCCCGCCCGGACGGCACGGGTCCGCCCGGCGGCCGGATACCCAGGCGCCGGCTGGCCGCCCTGGCCTGCGTGACCGCCCTGACCTTCACGGTCAGCACCTCGGCCGGCACGGGCCGTGTCACCCCCGGCACCAATACGGCCGGAGCGGGCCCGATCACCCTGTCCCACACCGCCGAGCACGGCCCCTGCATGATCCGCGGGGCCCGCGAGGTCCAGATGTCCGAGGGCATCCCCACCTCCACCGGCTACACCCGCTCCACCGGCACGATCCACGCCCTCACCCTGATGGTCGACTTCTCCGACGCGCCCGGTCAGGGCGACGCCCAGGACCGCTTCCGCGAGTTTTTCCCGCAGACCCGCCAGTGGTTCCGCACCAGCTCCTACGGCCGCCTCGACTACCGCCCCGAGACCCCGATCCCGGGGTGGCTGCGGATGCCGAAGTCCTTCCGCGAGTACGGCATAGAGCGCGGGGCCCCGTTCGACCCCGGCTACCGCGCGATGGTCCAGGACCTCGTGGCAGCGGCCGACCCGAAGGTGGACTTCCGCGCGTACGACCTGCTGAACGTCCTGGTGACTCCCAACGCCGGCCCCTCCGCCCTGGACACGGTCCTGTCCGTCACCTTCGCCGGCAACCCGGAGGCGCCCAAGGCCGACGGCATACCCGTGGCCAACGCCTCCTTCGTCTACTCCCGCCAGGACGACGGCTCCGGCTCCTACGACCGCACCGGCTACCGCGTCCTGCCCCACGAGAACGGCCACGTCTTCGGCCTGCCCGACCTGTACACCGCGGAGGGCGGGGGCGCGGTCGGCCACTGGGACATCATGAGCGAGGACTGGGGCGCCAACAACGACTTCCTCGGCTGGCACAAGTGGAAGCTGGGCTGGCTCGACGCCGCCCAGGTCCACTGCGCGGCATCCTCCGGCACCACGGAGTACACCCTGACGCCCCTGGCCCTGGCCGGCGGCTCCAAACTGGTCTTCGTCCCCCTGAACAGCAGAACCGGCTACGCCCTCGAACTGCGCACCCGCGCCGGCAACGACGAGGCCGTCTGCCGCCCCGGTGTCCTGATCTACAAGGTCGACGCGGAGGTGGACACGGGCATGGGCCCGGTCACCGTCCAGGACGCCCGCCGCGACAGCGACGGCTGCACGCGCGCGCCGAACGTCCACGCCGAGCTGTCCGACGCGCCGTTCACACCCGGGGAGACGTTCCGCGACGCGGCGAGGGGGATCACGATCGAGGTCGCGGGCGTGCAG
>NZ_JAIGQA010000025.1:0-60849 GCF_019733245.1 Streptomyces sp. WAC04114 | reverse complement strand
ATCTGCCGCAGCCGGCCGGAATCCGCGAGAACCATCGCGGGCAGGTCGGGATGGCAGTCGCTGAGCAGTTCCAGGCCCTCGGCCTGCGGGGTCTGCGCCACCAGCGAGACGACCTCCTCCACCAGCACCTGCGGGCTGAAGGGGACCTCGTCCAGTTCGAGCTTGCCGGCCTCCAGCTTGGAGAAGTCGAGGATGTCGTTGATCAGCGTCAACAGTGCCGTGCCGGCGGCATGGATGCCCTCGGTGTACCGCCGCTGCTCGGCATCCTGTTCGGTGCCCAGCAGCAGCTCGCTCAGTCCGATGACGCCGTTCATGGGGGTGCGGATCTCGTGGCTCATGGAGGCCACGAACTGCGACTTCGCCTGGGACGCGGCGATCGCCTGGTCGCGGGCCTCCGCCACAGCGGCTTGCGCCTGCTTGCGCTCGCTGATGTCGCGGATGAAGGCGTTGAAGCAGCGCGCCTTCGCCGACTTCAGCCTCCACACCGCCAGTTCGACCGGTATCTCGTGACCGTCGTGATGACGGGCGGTGAGCTCAACCTGGCCGCCCAGCACATGGGACTCTCCGCCGGCCAGCACCCGTTGCAGACCGGCCCTGTGCGCGGCGTGGTACCGCTCAGGAATGATCGTCTCCGTCAGCGGACGGCCCATCGCCTCGTGGTGGGTGTAGCCGAACAGTTTCTCAGCGCTCAGATTCCAGTCGATGACCAGGCCGTCCTCGTCGATGGAGACGAAGGCGTCCCGGGCGGTCTCGATGACCGAACGTGCCTGATCCTGCAACAGCCGCAGCGCTTCCTCCCTGCGCCGCTGCCCCTCCGCCTCACGGATGAACCCGCGCACTTCGAGCGGCTCGCCTGCGGGGTCCCGCACCACCCAGCACGTCATCTCCGTCCACATCGGGTGGCTGTCGGCATGCCTCAGACGCAGGCAGACCGCCACCCGGCCGTCGCGGAGCAGATCGCGCTCGGCCCATTCGAATTCCTCCGCATCGGCCGGGTGGACCCAGGACTTCACCGAGGTCCCCACGATCTCCTCGGCCGCACGGCCCAGCAGTTCCTGCCCCGCGGCGGACACCTCCTGGTAGACGCCTTCCAACGTCCGGCGGAAGACCATGTCCGAGGAGTTCTTGAGCAGCAGCCGAAATCGCTCCTCGTCGTCCGCCGCATACTGCCTCGGCGTGGGTGTCGACTCCGGTTCCATCGTCCGCCTCCACATGTCAGGCGCGACCACGAGGCGTGGCCGGGACCACCGAACAGACCCGTCGCGACGGTTCCGGTGCGGCGCGTGCGATGACGGCGATCAAGCGATCCGCTCGTCGGACATATCAAGCAAAGAATGAACCATAGAAGATCGCAAATCGAGCAAGTGGAGGTTGAAAGGGTTACGGTCTGCCCTGCATTCGGGGTGCCCGGTCACCGGGCACCCACCTGCCTTCGCTTCCTTTGACGGCCTTCTGACGGCGCCTCAACCCTCGGATGCCAATTCGTCGTACCCTCGGCTGGGTGCCGGCCGACGACTTCGACCACGCCGGCCACAGCGATCCCCGTACCCTGCACGGCTGGACCAACTCCGTTCGGAGCGACTCACGTTCCGCTGCGGCACACGGCGCCCGCGGCCGCTTCGGCGTCGGCCGTGCGGGGACCGGACGGCGTACCGCCTCCAAGGCGGCACCTCCGAATTCTCGAGCTGCGGCAGCGCCGTTCAGGCGGAGCCCGCCGCACCGTTCGGGCCGGTGAGCGGCAGCCAGGTGGTGATCGTGGTACCCCGCCCCTCTTCGGAGCGCACCTGCGTTCGGCCGCCGTGGTTCGCCACGATCGTGTGCACGATGGTCAGCCCCAGGCCGGTTCCCGGGATGGCCTGCTCAGTGGCGTTGGAGGCGCGGAAGAACCGTTGGAAGAGCTTCTCCTGCTCGGCCGCGGGGATGCCGATGCCGGTGTCGCTCACGCTCAGGACCGCCTCCCCGTCCTGCGCGTCTGCTCGTACGCTGACCGTCCCGCCGCCGTGGGTGAACTTCACGGCGTTGGACAGCAGGTTCATCAGGACCCGGTCGAGTTGTTCGCCGTCCGCCTCCAGGACCAGTGGCTGCTCGGGGCAGCGCGTCTCCAGTCTGACCGAGGCGGCCTCGGCGGCCGGTTTGATCGCGTCGGTCGCCGAGACCACCAGCTGCCGCAGGTCGATCGGTGCCTTCCGGGAGGTGAACGCTCCCGACTCGATCCTGGAGAGCGTGAGCAGGTCCTCGATCAGTGCCCGCAACCGGTTGGCGTTGCGGTCGACGACGTCCAGCATGCGCAGCTGGGACGGGGAGAGCGGGTCGCCGTCCTCGTCCTTCAGCAGCTCGATGTACCCCATGATGCTGGTCAGCGGGGTGCGCAGCTCATGGGAGACGGTGGACAGGAAGTCACTCTTGGCCTTGTCCAGGGCGCGCAGCTTGTCCACCAGGCCTGACTCCTTCTCGTAGAGGAGGGCGGTGTGCAGCGCCCGGCCGATGCCGCCTGCCATGGACTCGGCGAATTCGACGTCCACCGGACGCCAGGGGCGGTCTGCGCTGGTTCGGGCCACGGACACGGCGCCGATCGGTTCCTCCCCCACCCCGATGGGGACGATCACGGCCGAGACCAGCCCGAGCGCCGCCGCGGCGGCGCGGTTCTCTGCCGGCATACCGGTCTTCCCGAAGGAGCCGGGGGCACCTGGTATGGGTCTGGTGTCCGACACGTACGGGGACAGGTCGGTGACCAGCCAGGGCGTTGCCCGCCGGTAGTGGTCGCGGACCACGTCGGCCGGGAGCGTCGGGATGCCCCTTCGCTCGTCGTCGGACAGCAGACCCCGCTCGGCGGACCACACCCGGGCCAGGGGAAATCCGGAGCCGCCGTCCTCGGCGAGCAGGATGAAGACGTAGTCTGCGGCGAGGACCTCGCCGATGCCGTTGCACGCCTCGTCGAGGACGTAGCCGACGTCGAGGCGGTCCCTGATCCGGATGCCGGTCTCCTTCGCGGCCGTCGACAGTCGCTGCCGTTCCTGCTCGACCGCGCGCAGCCGGTCCCTCTGGTCCGCCAGCAGGTTGACGGACCGCGCCACCGCACGCATCTCCTCCGGCCCCGTCACCTCGGCCCGGGCCGCGTGGTCTCCGGCGGTGAGCCGGCCGAGCGTCCGCTCGGTTTTCCGCAACGGTCCGGTCAGGGCGCGCGTGGTGCGCACCGACGTGTACACGGCCAGGGCGAGGGCCGCGACCAGTGCGGCACCGAACCCGGCGATGCCCGCCCGGATAGTGGTGTCGGCGCGGTCCTCCAGACGCTGCTCTTCTTCGCTCATCTGGTCGTCCAGGCGGGCGTTGGTCACCTCGAACGCGTCGAAGCGCCGAGAGGCCTCGCGGGTGAGCATGACGGCCCGCGCGCTTCCCGGAGTGCTCTTCGCCTGGTCGTCCGCAACGCGCAGATACGCCTCGATCTGCCGCTGCTGTGTCGTGCGATCGTCTTCGTCCAGGACCTCGTGCGCACGGACGTCGCCGCTGATCGACGCAATGCTCTCCCGGGCCGCACGGAAGTCGGCGAGCTCACTCTGGTCGCCCGTGACCAGGTAGCCCCGCATCGAACGCTGCGCGCTGATACAGGCGCTGAGCAGGCGCACGTTGTCCTCCTGGGCGGGGAGCACGCGGTCGATGATCCGGTCGCGCTGGCTTTCCAGCGCCAGCGCGCCGATCAGCGTGCTGGCCCCGCACAGGGCGATCAGCAGGGTCAGCAGTCCGAATGCGAGGACGAGCCGGTGCGCCACCCGGCCGGCGCCCCGTCCGGAGGTACGGCTCATGCACGATCACCTCCCTTCTCCCTGACCGGGCCGGGAGAGTCGAATCCGGCCCGGGTCATGGCACCCCACACCTGGGGAGATCTGCGCAACCCGTCCCACATGCCGCGCAACCGCCACCACGCTGTCAGCTGGCGGTATCCGATGTTCTCGGCCACCACCCCGACGAGGCCTCCCCAGACGTCCCGCCACCGCGTGAACCGGTGGAAGGCGTACTCCTCCACCGCGACCGACACCATGCCGACGACGACGGCGTAGATGTAGGTGACGACCAGGAAGCGCCACAGGAAGTCCACGTTCACCGCGCCCATCAGTACGCCCAGGGGCACGAGGACGAGCCCTGCGAGCTCCACCAGCGGGGCCAGCAGTTCGAAGACCACGTAGAAGGGCAGCGCCAGCAGGCCGATCCGGCCGTAGCGGGGGTTACCGATCATGCGGCGGTGCTTGAGCAGGATCTCCGTCAGGCCGCGGTGCCAGCGCCGTCGCTGGTGGGCGAGGACCTTCCGCTGCGAGGGCGCCTCGCTCCAGGAGATGGGCTCGGCCACGAAGACGATGCGGTAGTCGCGGCCCAGCTCGCGCATGTGCTTGTGAAGGCGGATGACCAGCTCGGCGTCCTCGCCGATGCAGTCGGGGTCCATCCCGCCGATCGCCACGACCGCGTCCTTGCGGAAGAGACCGAAGGCCCCTGCGATGATCAGCAGGCTGCCGAGCTTGGACCATCCGGTGCGGCCGAGCAGGAAGGCGCGAAGATACTCGACGACCTGAACGCGTCCGAGCAAGTCCGGGGGCACGCGCGCCTCGACCACCCGTCCCGCCACGACGGTGCAGCCGTTGGCGAGGCCGACCACGCCGCCGGAGGCGACCACCCGCTGCGGGTCGTCGCAGAACGGTTTGGCCACCGCGAGCAGCGCCTGGGAGTCGAGGATCGAGTCGGCGTCCACCATGCACACCAGCGGGTAGCGCGCCAGGTTGATCCCGACGTTGAGCGCGTCGGCCTTGCCACCGTTGTCCTTGCGGGCCACCACGAGGCGTACGGGACCGCCCCTGGGCAGATGGACGGAGGTGACCCTGCCGCGTACCGGGATGTCCTCGGGCACCACGTACTCCACCTCGGCGAGGTCGAAGGCTTCCCGGAGAGCTTCCAGCGTGCCGTCGGTGGAGCCGTCGTCGACGACGACGACCTCGAACTCCGGGTAGCGCAGCAGCAGCATGGCCCGGACCGCTTCGGCGATGCCGGCCGCTTCGTTGTGCGCGGGCATGATCACGGAAACGGGTGGGGTGAGGGGGCTGGTGGCGGCTTCGTCGTGGCCTGCGAAGGGAGCCCGCCGCAGCGTTCTGACGAACTCCCCGAGGGCGATGAGGATCAGCACCAGATAGCTGGTGTTGATGGCCAGGAAGTACACGATCACCACGCTGTCACACGCGGTGATCAGCGTGTGCAGCGCGCCCAGCAGCGACGCCCACGGTTCGCCGGCCGCCACGCTCACAGCGCCACCTCCGCGCGGACGTCGTGGCGTGCGGCCCCGACCGCCGATTCGGCGAGCACGGCTCTGGCCTGGGCGGCGGCCGGTCCGCTGGAACGTTCGTCGGCCGCCGCGTGCAGCTCGGCACGTCCTTCCGGGCCGAGCTGCAACAGCGCGCGAGCGGCGGTGGCGGCCACATGCCGGTCGGAATCGCCGAGCAGCTCCGCCAGCGGGCCCGTCGCGGCGACGGCTCCCAGAGTGCCGAGGGCTCCGGCGCCCACCATGCGCAGGGCGACCGGCTGACCGGGCCGGACGGCCGCCAGCAGCGGCTCCAGGCCCTCGGGCATGCCCAATCTGCCCAGCGCGCGTGCCGCTTTGACGCGCACCTCGATCTGGGGGTCCTCGCGCAGTGCACGGGCGATCTCGGACGTACGGGAAACCACGCCGGTCGCGCCGAGGACCTCGATGGCGACGGCCCTGGCGAGGGGTTGCGGATGTTCCAGCCCGGCGACCACATTCCGTTGGCCCTCGGGCCCCAAGGAGACCAGCGCCCTGATGACCGCGGCGGGCGGCACGGCCCGCGGTCCGTGGAGGGACTCCAGCAGGTACGGCACGGCTTCCGGGCCCCCGCACCGGCCCAGCGCCCGGGTGGCGGCCAGGCGCACCTCGGGGTCGTGGTCGGCCAGCAGACGGCACAGCGACGGGGCGGCGGGGCGGTGGCTGAGCTGACCGAGCACCTGCGCGGCACGCCCCCGCCGGGCCGCGCTGCGGCTCGACAGGGCGGCGACGGCGTCCACGGCGGCCCCGCGCAGCTCGTACAGGCGGATCAGCGCAGTGCGGGCCCCACCGGCGACCTTGCCCAGCAGCGCGGTAAGGGTCGGCTCCAGGGCGGCCCAGCTCCGTCTGTCGATTTCTGCCAGCCGGTTCAGCAACTCGGTCTGCTCATCCCCTTCGGCGCACAGAAGCTCCAGCAGGGAGCCGCGCACCGGTGCCGCGATCCGCTCGCGTCTGCGCTCCCGGTGACTGCGGACGAGACGGTTGCCGACGATCAGCAGGCCCAGCGCCAGGACGACGGCCAGCAGGATCAGCAGCGCGCCACGGACGATGCCGGCGGAAATCACCGTTCCACCCGGTTGAGCACCGCGGTGACCCTGCTGGAGAGCTCTCGCGGGCTGAACGGCTTGATGATGTAGTCGTCGGCTCCCGCCGCGAAGCCGACCTCGACGTCCGCTTCCTGGGACCGGGCGGTGATCATGATGACGGGGAGTGTCGCGGTCTGGGCCGTGGCGCGCAGCTCCCGGCACACGTCCAGACCCGACATGCCCGGCATCCGGATGTCGAGCAGTGCCAGGTCCACGGTGTTCTCCCGCGTTGCCCGGAGTGCGGCCATGCCGTCCTCCACGGCCGTGACCTGATGACCGCTCTGAGTCAGCTTGAACGCCACCAAATCCCGGATGTCCGCGTCGTCGTCAGCGATCAGGACATGAGCCATTACTCCTCCTGGGACTCCTGGGACTCCTGGGCCACAGAGCTCCGGTAGGAGTCAACGAGCCGCACCACGGCCGACTGCCGGAACGGCTTGGGCAGCACCTCGTCCGCGAGGCCGATCAGATCTTCCGGATCGAGCACCGAGGTGACCACGAGACGGCATCTCCTCGTCCGGTCGTCCGCCCGCAGCCTGCGGACGACCTCCCGTCCGTCGATGCCGGGCAGTATCACGTCGACGACCGCGATGTCCGGCGGGTCGGCGAAGGCGAGGCCGAGCCCCTCTTCCCCCGAGTGCGCGACGGCCACGGGGCATCCCCGCTCGCGGAAGTGGCGCTCCAGCAGAGCGCTCACATCCTGGTCGTCGTCGATGACGAGTACGCGAGGTGGGAACATCACCGGCCTGTTCACGAAGTCGGACTGTCAGTCACACATTAGAACCGTTAGTTAACCTTCACCACATATGACCCACTTGCCCCATTCGGGGCGCGGGAGGAAGGCAGGGCTGACCCGGCCCGAGGCCTACGCCGCGCCCGAGGGGCGCCTGACGCCCATCACCCGGAGCCGGTGGGCCCGGGGTCATGCATCCAGGGCGCCGGACAGCACGACGAACAAGGTCAGCGTGATCCCGCGGTCCTGGCGAGGCGGCGGGCGGGCAACGTGGCGGCGGGCATCGGGAGGCCGTCGGGCGCGGTGCGGCGAAGGCGTCGCACGTACTGATCTCGCGGCATGAGGATGCCGCCGAGATCGCGGACGTGCGGGCTGTCCCGCTGCGCGTCGAGCAACTCGCCGCCGGCCTGCGCGAAACGCGCGGCGAGGTCGCTCACCGCCACCTTCGAGGCGCCGGGACGCTGGAAGAACATCGAGTCCATGCTGAAGACCGATCCGACCCTGAGGCCGAAGACGCCACCGATCAGATCGCCGTCCTCCCACACCTCGACGCTGTGCGCATGACCCAGCTCGTGCAGGCGGACCAGGCTTGCGATCAGTTCTTCGGTGAGCCAGAGCGGGACTCGGTCGCCGCGGCATGCACGCACGACCCGCTCGAACCCCTGGTCCAGGCTGGTCGACCACGACAGCCCGTTGCGCAGCCGCCGGGCGAGGCTACGGCTGAGATGCGCGGCCGAAACGGGCAGGACCGGCCTGGGGTCGGGCGACCACCAGGAAACGGCAAAGGGATCAGCCGGCTCCTGTTCCCCCACGAGCGGGATGCGGCCCGCCTGCACCTGATCGGCGAAAACCACCTCATTGAGGGCACGGGCGTACTCGTCGGCTGCCGGGAACGGATAGACCCCGGCGCGGTACGCCGCCAGGAGCCCGGCGGGGCTGAGGTCGGCGGAGAAGGCCACCGGGCCGTCGGCGGGGGCTTCCAGCACGTCCAGCGCATCCCAGTCGGGGCACCGGGTCACCACCGTGCCGCTCCCTGCCCCCGGTCGGCCACCGGCCCTGCCTGCTCGGCCTGTTGCAGGAAGTCGATGAAGCGGTCCATCATCAGCGCGTCCACGGGCGGAACGCCGATCCCGGCATCCACCAGCGCCCGCTCCGCGTTGGTGCGGGTGAACTCCGGGAAAACCCCCTGGAAGTACATCTCGCTCACGGTGATGTCGGCGCCGTGGCACAGGTCGACGAAGAGCGGGACGAATGGTGTTATCGCGTCGGTGGGGTGTCCGGCCGCATACTTCACCAAAGCGGCGATCCACTCTGTGTACGGGATCTCACGGACCGGATACCCACATTGGCGCATGCGCTCGGCCAGTGAACCGAGCAGTGCGGGACGGGGGTTGGTGAGGTGATAGACCTCGCCGTGCGGGGGACGGCGGGTGGAGATGTGTCCGATCGCGCGGACGAGGCGATCGACCGGCAGGAAGTCCAGCGGCAACCGGACGTCTGGGCACAGACCGGTCCGCGCGATGAAGCTGATGAGGGCGGCCATCTCGCTGCTGGTGTTCATCACGCCGGTTCCACTGCTGCCCGCGATGTCCATCAGACGGTAGACGGCGACCGGCAATCCCGCGTCGGATGCCTTCTTCAGCAGCGTCTCGGCGACCCACTTGGTCTCCACGTATCCGACCGACAGATACTCCGGAAAGCCCAGCGGCGTGCTCTCGGTCACCTCGCGCACCCCGGCCGGTCCGAATCCGGCGAGCACCGCCATGCTGGAGGCGAAGTGGACGGGGACGGCCCTGCCTGCGGCGAGGCGGATGATCTCGTATGTTCCGTCGACGTTGACCGCGCGCAACTCGTGGTACGGGTAGATGAAGTTGACCTGTGCGCCGAAGTGGTAGACGGCGTCGATGGTCGATCCCAGCTCCTCGAACCGCCCGGGAGGCAGCCCCAGTCCGGGCTTGCCCAGGTCGCCCACGACCGGCTGCACGCGCGTGCTGGACAGATCCCTGAGGACGTACCGCTGGTGGCTCGCGCGGATCATCTCCATGCCGTGCTGCTCGTCCGAGGCCCTGACCAGGCAAAGGATCCGGCCCTTCGTGCTGCGCAGCAGTTCGTCGATCATGTGGGCGCCGCAGAATCCCGTCGCCCCGGTGAGAAGGACATCGCCGGGGCGGCGGGGATCCGGAGCCGGCCCGTCACGGCCCACCTCCGGAACGCGCCGATCGGTCTCCGAGGCGAAGTCGACGCTCAAACCGCCTGGGCGCGTCAGCGTGCCGGAGCGTGCCTGGCGCACGGATTCGGCGAACGCGGCGAGCATCGGCTGCCGCAGCAGTGAACGGGTCAGGTCGCGGATCTGTGTGACGCCGATGCCGAATACGACGCGGGTGCGGGCGAGCATCTCCATGGCCAGCAGCGAGTTGCCGCCCAGCTCGAAGAAGTCATCGTGCGGACGGACGTAGTCCACACCCAGGATCTGGCACCACAGCTGGGCCATCCCCTGCACCACCGGACGGTCGTCGGCGCCGTCCGTGGTCGGCGCAGCCGCGGATTTCGGTACGGCCTTGCGGTCGAGCTTTCCGCTGGGCGCGACGGGCAGCCGTTCCACCGCGTGGAAGGCCGCCGGGACCATGTAGCCCGGCAGGACCTCGCTGAGTGCCGACCTCAGGCGTGCGCGCTGCGCCGCCTCGCCGCCGGTCGGTGGCGAGTCGGGCGTGTAGTAGGCGACCAGGTCCCGGTCACCGTTGTCACGCGTCCGGGCCACCACCATCGCCTGGCCGATTTCCGGACGGGAGACGAGCGCGGCCTCGATCTCCGCCGGGTCGACCCGGAACCCGCGGATCTTCATCTGGTCGTCGGCCCTGCCCAGCACTTCCAGATTGCCGTCCGAGCGCCGGCGGCCCAGGTCCCCGGTGCGATACATACGGTCTCCCGGCACACAGCCGTGCGGATCGGGCAGGAACTGCCGTGCGGTCAGGGCGGGTTGTCGCCAGACGCCGCGCGCCAGCCCCTGCCCGCCGATGTAGATCTCACCGCGCTCGCCCGGCTGCACCGGGCGTAGGTCGGCGTCGAGCACATGGACGTGACTCCCCTCCAAGGGCCGGCCGACCGGGGCGACGGCGGTGTCCGGCGCGGCGAGCACTTCCTGATTCAGTTCGCAGAGCGTGGAGGTGATGGTGGTCTCGGTGAGCCCGTAGGCGTTGACGAGCCGTACGCCGGGGATCTTGCCCAAAACGGCGCGGCAGTCCTTCGCGGTGACGATCTCCCCGCCGACGATGGCGAGCCTCAGCGACGCGAGCATCTCACCGCGGTCCGCGACGGAGACGACCCGGTGCCAGTACGCGGGGGGCAGGTCGGCGACGGTGATCCCGTACTCGGGCAGGCGGCGCAGCAGGTCGGTGGGCGCCCACGTCGGGGTTCCCGCGAGGATGAGCGTCGCGCCGCTGATCAGCGTGGCGAAGATCTGCTCCAGTGAGGTGTCGAAGCCGAGCGCCGCGGCGTGCAGCACCCGGTCGGACGGCGTCAGATCGTAGGCCCGGACCACCGCCGTGAGGGAGTGGGCCAGCGATCGGTGGCTGATCATCACCCCCTTGGGCGGCCCGGTGGAACCGGAGGTGTAGATCACGTAGGCGAGGTCGTCCGGGCCGGGGCCGGCTGTCGGCCGCGACGCTTCCGACGGCGTCTGCGCAGCCGGTTCCCCGGCCGCCTCGGCGTGGACGATCCGTGCATCGCACCCGGCGAACATCGGGGCGTGCTCGCGGCTCGTGATGATGAGGCGTGAACCGGCCTCACCGACCAGTGCGACCATCCGCTGCGGCGGGGTCGCCGGGTCGAGCGGCAGAAACGCGCCACCGGCTCCCAGCACCGCCAGCAGGGCGATGATCAGCTCGGGCACGCGGTCCAGGCACACGGTGACGACGCACTCCGGGCCGACGTCCCACTCCCGCAAGCGGCCGGCAAGCCGGTCGGCGCGACCGCTCAGCTCGGCGTAGCTGAGCCGACCGTCGTCCGAGAGCACCGCGAGAGCGGACGGCTCACGGGTCGCTCGCTCCCGCACCAGCCCGGGCACGCTGCCCGGCCAGGACTCCGGTGGCCGCTCGGCGCGGGCACTCGCGGGCCGCATGTCGGCCCAAAGGCGCTCGACCAGAGCCTCGCACCACGTGTCGGACTCCGGTCCGCCGATCCGATGCCACCCGGCCGGAATCCGGCGGTCCGCGGGCCAGACCGCGTACTGCGCCTCGTCGTTGCGCAGTACGACGCACGGTGCAACCGACTCTGCCGTCCGAGGATCACGTTCCGTCACCTCGAGCCTCCTGCCACGCCCGGCTCCTGCGGAGCACTATCCGAACTCCTGGCGGGTAGGGGCCGCCGCCATCACTGCTTCCCTTCCGCCGGCCTCACCGGCAATTCGGCCAAACGGCCGAGCGGCGGTGCGAGGACCAGTTGCGCCGCCTCCTCGGCACTGACCGGTTCTGCGAAGAGATAGCCCTGCGCCAACCGGCAGCCCATGGAGATCAGCAACTCCTGCTGCATCACGTTCTCCACCCCCTCGGCGATGACCGTGAGGCCGAGCGTGTCAGCGAGATGTGCGATGCCCTCGACGAGCGCAAACTGTTCCGGCGACCGCCCGAGTTCGTCGACGAACGATTTGTCGATCTTGAGTATCGAGATGGGGAACTCACGCAGATAGCTCAACGACGAGTAGCCCGTTCCGAAATCGTCGATCGCAATACGAATGCCGAGCTCCGTGAGCGCATTCATCTCGCCCAGAATACGCTCGTCGTTGTACAACAGCACACTCTCGGTCAGTTCCAGTACGAGAGAGGTCGGTTCGATGCCGGAGAGATCCAGGGCGCGCCGGACCATGTTGTAGAAGTCGTCGTCCCGGAACTGTCGGGGTGACACATTCACGCTGATGTACGGCGGTTTAAGACCGGCCGTCCCGTCGCGCAGGACGGAGCTTTCCCAACGGACCGCCTCGGCCGCGGCCTGGTCAAGCACCCAGGCCCCCAGGGGGACGATCTGCCCGCTCTCCTCGGCCAGCGTGATGAACTGCTCCGGCATCACCATGCCGCGCGAGGAGTGGGGCCAGCGAACGAGCGCCTCGAAGCCGGCGACCTGACCACTGGCCAGCTCCACGATGGGCTGGTAAAGCACCAGGAACGACGTCTCGATCGACGAACTGTCCAGGGCCTCCTGCAGGTTGGCGCGCTCGGCCATGCCACTCTGCAGTTCCGGGTGGTAGCGGCGCCACTGGCGCTTGCCCGCCGTCTTCGCCGAGTACAGCGCGAGATCGGCGTGGGTCAGCAGTTCGACCGAGTCGATGCTGTCTTCCGTCGTCGCGACGCCGATGCTGGCGTACGTGCTCATCGGCCCCACACTGAGCCGGAACGGCTCGTCGAACACGCTCATCACGTGTTCGGTGAAGCGCTCCACGCCCTCTGTCCCGACGGAGCCCTCCACGAGCAGTGCGAATTCGTCACCACCGACGCGCGCGGCGGTGTCGGATGCACGGACGGTCGTCTGCAGCCGGAGTGACAGCGCGACCAGGAGTTCGTCGCCCACACCGTGGCCGTGCATGTCGTTGACGACCTTGAAATCGTCCACGTCGATGAAGAGCACGCCGACCACCGTGCCGTCGCGCTGAGCCTGTGTCAGGGCGTGGTTGACCCGGTCCTGGAAGAGCACGCGGTTGGCCAGATTGGTGAGCGAGTCATGGAACGCCTGGTGGGTGAGCTCGCGTTCGAGTTTGCGCTGTTCTGTCACGTCCCGCAGCGTGAGCACCACTCCACCGACGGTCGCCTCCTCCCGCAGGTCGCTCCACTTCAGTTCGACCTCGATGGACGACCGGTCGCCGCGGA
Organism: Streptomyces sp. WAC04114; assembly: GCF_019733245.1. NCBI lineage: Bacteria > Bacillati > Actinomycetota > Actinomycetes > Kitasatosporales > Streptomycetaceae > Streptomyces > Streptomyces sp. WAC04114. The sequence goes on along the minus strand of NZ_JAIGQA010000025.1, from coordinate 47,859 downwards.
CCACGCGCCAGTGCTCGCGCCCGGTCTGCGGCTCGCCCCTGCGGATCCGGCCGAGCGTCTCGACCACCGCGCGACTGTCCTGCGGTGGCACCAGATCGACGAGGAGGGTGCCTTCCAGGTCCGGCAGACCGAGGACCGGGTCGGCGGAGGGGCTGGCGTAACGGACCCGGTCGTCCTCGTCGAGGATCAGGATGACATCCGAGGCGTTCTGCACCAGCGTGCGGAAGTACATCTCGCTGTTGCGCCGGTTGACCTCGTGGGCGAGAGTGACCCTTTGCGCGGCAAGTGCGGCCTGCGCGCCGAGAGTCACCAGCGTATCGCGGAGCACGAGCAGGTCGTGCTCCTCCCCCACCACGATCAGCACTCCGATCAGCGGGTCGCCCGAGGGATGCCCCTGCGCGGCGAGCCGGCAGACCAGCGCGTGGTCGTTGCGGGGAGGCTCCACCGTGAGGTGGTCGACAAGGACGGGCCCCACACCGTCGAGGGTCACCAGGCGGTTCTCGCCGGACGCGGTCAGTTCCCGTACGGCTGTGGTCGCCCGCGCGGCCAGGGGCCCCCGCAGGACGCTGTGGGCCCCGTTCACCCAGAGTGTGCTGTCAGGCAGGGTGAGCAGCGCGGAACGGGGCGGGCCGACCGACATCAGCTGCGTCACCGCGGAGTGGACTGCCGCGGCCACGTCCCGCAGCTCGCCCGCTCCGCCCAGCGACGACACCGCGTCGCGCAGCGCCTTCTCCCGGCCGACCGCCCGCCGGTGGGTCGCCACCACCCCCGCCAGGCGGTAGAGCACGAGGAGGAAGAGCACCGCGGAAAAGACCCCGATGACGCCGACGTTGGACCTCACGCCGCGCACCGCCTCCGTCAGAAGGATGGCGGGCGCGATGAGCGACGCCAGAGTGAGCAGGGCCAGCCGGCCCGTGCCGGTCTCGGCTCGCCACGGCAGCGGTTGAGTCAGCAAGCGCATGGACGGATCGAGCGCGGCAACCGCCCAGGCGCCGTACAGGACGGCCCAGCCGAGTTCGACCGCGCTACCCGTGCGCCACGTCCCGTTCAGCTGGATCAGACCGTACAGCACGTCAGCGGTGAGCAGGCCGACGGTTCCCATGGTGAGCAGCATGAGCGAGCGGCTCTTGCCGCCGCGGCCGACGAGCAGCCGCAGCAGCATCGCCAGGACGAGGATGTCGCCGAGCGGATAGGCGATGGCGAACGCCTTCTGCACCCAGGTGAGACCCTCGGCACGGGCGTACGGATCGATGAGAAAGAGCCACGACAGCAACGCCAGGCCGACGGTCAGCGTCAGCGCGTCGACGAGACTCGCCCGGTCGCGCCAACTCGTGCGCCAGTGCGCGAAGCCCAGCAGTCCCGCCGCATAGAGCGGATATGCCGCGAGATAGAAACCGTCAGCGATAGACGGGAACGGGATGTCTTCATTGAGTATCTGGATGAGAATGATCTGGGTTGCCTGGCCCGCGACGAAGGTAAAGTTTCCCGCGGCGAGCAGCAGCCAGGGGAGTCGATGCGCCGGATGGTTGATAAAGACACCAAGGACGATACCGATGACGCCGGCCGCTCCTATGGCCACGAACAGCAGCCGCTGCTCCGGGAATGCGTAGTAAAACGCTGTCAACACGACGATACATGAGCTGACGACGACGATCGCAGCCTGGCTTCGCAGTCGTGCGTTCATCCCAACTAACCTCCTGGGAGGACCACTTGGTGGGCGGGTCGAGCTGGGCGAACGACACCGGACGGCGACGGAGAGGCCTGTGGGCCGAGCTGATGAAAGATAATTCTCCGGGCCCCGGGCCGGGACTCGACCCTGATCGCCTGCGAACGCGATTCCGGTAAACATGGTCTCCGGTATACACGGTCACCGTTGTGCGGGCTCCTTCTGTACCGAGACATCGCCGTGCCCTCATTCAGCTTACCCGGATTGCCCTTTCTCGCACGCGAGCAGCGATATACCACGTCGGTTCGCGGAATACCACGACATGCGCGAAAATGTAGGGCGTCGAGACCGGGCCCGGTCCGGTCTCCACGACGATCGGCTCTCCTGGCAGAAGCGTGAAGGCCCGTGCTCATCGACTGCCGCAAAACCTGCTCTCCTTCTGGTATTTGGCGTCCCGCGAGCGGGCGGCGCGCCGGCACCTCGGTGCCGTCGATCGGCTCGGGCGCATCCGGCCGCAACGGCAGCGTGTGCGCCCAGAGCATCCCCATCAACACCGCCGCAGCCCGTAATCGCTACGGCGTGACGCGCGCCCGCGAGCCGTACGACGCCTTCAGCGACGCCGTCGAGGAGAGCACGCGGGCAGAATGGTTGGACGTCACCCTCCACCACGGCACCGCCTGGTTCCAGCCGTTCGGCGGCGCGTACTTCACCACCAAACACAAGCTGCGCAGAGCCGACGCAGACGGCAGCGGCACTGTGAGGGACCTGCCTCTCCCTTCTCGGGAGGCCCCCGCCCCGTTCAAGGACCACGCAACGGGCGGGTCGCCTGTCACCAACGTCCCGGGACAGCACACCTGGGGCAGGTGAAAGGCGTCGGAACCGGCCCGGCAGTTTCGAGCGCCGGGCTCAGCCACCGCGGCGCACCCGGGCCGCTCTGCGGGCCTCGGCGAGCTTGCGGGCCTCGCTACTCTTGCGGGACGACCTGCTGCCGGAGCCGCTCTTCGCGTCCTTGGTGCTGCCCAGGCCGCGGAACGGGGCGTTGTGGTTCTTGGGCCGGCTTGCCGCCGGGCCGCCGTCGAGCGGCTCTCCGGAGGGGGCCCTGGCGCCGGTGATCCGGCTGAGCTCCGCCTCCCCGGACCGTACCTTGGTGACCTTGGAAGTGACGTCGGCGTCCGCCATGACCTGGCTCGACTCGCGGCGCTGTCCCGGCAGGACGAGCGTCACGACGGTGCCGGAGCGGCCGGCCCGGGCGGTGCGGCCCGCGCGGTGCAGGTAGTCCTTCGGGTCGGTGGCCGGATCGACGTTGACCACGAGGTCGAGATCGTCGATGTGCAGGCCGCGTGCGGCGACGTTCGTCGCCACCAGCGAGGTGACCTGGCCGTTCTTGAACTGGGCCAGGGTCTTGGTGCGCTGCGGCTGGGACTTGCCGCTGTGCAGGGCGGCGGCGGCCACGCCGCTGGCCCGCAGGTGCCGCGTGAGCTGGTCGACGCCGTGCTTGGTGTCCAGGAACAGCAGGACGCGGCCGTCACGGGCGGCGATCTCCGTGGTCACGGCGTACCGGTCGGGGCCGTGCACGACGAAGACGTGGTGCTCGATGGCCGGGACCGCGCTGGACGAGGGGTCCACGGAGTGCACGACGGGGTCTCGGAGGTAGCTCCGCACCAGCTGGTCGACGTCACGGTCCAGGGTCGCCGAGAACAGCATCCGCTGGCCGTCGGGACGCACCTGGTCCAGGATCTCGGTGACCTGCGGCAGGAAGCCCATGTCACACATCTGGTCGGCCTCGTCCAGGACCGCGATGCGCACCCGCCCGAGCCGGCAGCCCTTGCGTTCCACGAGGTCGTGCAGGCGGCCGGGCGTGGCGACGACGATCTCGGCGCCGTCCCGCAGCGCGGCGGCCTGCCGTCCGATGGACACGCCGCCCACCACGGTCGCGAGCCGCAGCCGCAGGGCCTCGGCGTACGGGGTGAGCGCCTCACCGACCTGCTGCGCCAGCTCCCTGGTGGGCACGAGGACGAGCGCCAGCGGCTCCTTGGGCTGCGCGCGCCGCCCGGCCGTCCGGGCGAGCATCCCCAGGCCGAACGCGAGCGTCTTACCCGAGCCGGTGCGGCCCCGGCCCAGGACGTCCCGTCCCGCGAGCGCGTTCGGCAGCGCCGCCGCCTGGATGGGAAAGGGCACGCTCACACCGTGCTCGTCCAGCACCCTCAGAATGCCGGCCGGCAGCCCCAGCTGCGCGAAGGACGTCACCGTGGGCGGCGCCGAAGCATCGCCCGCCGCCTCGGTAACAGGGTCCTGCTGCCGGGCATCGACACGTGCTGATTCGCTCACTGGAAGCCTTCCTCGACGGGACCGTACCGAGGAAGGCGCGGCGGGGACGCGGCCACCGGCCAAGGCGCCGAACGGAGCACCGGCACAGCGACACAACAAAGAATCGACGGTAGCACGCGTCCGACGGGCGACGTCGCATCCGGGCCGTACACCGGCGGGGTGGAGCCAGGATCGTCCTGGCTCCACCCTGAGTGCGGGCCTGTCACTGGAACTGTGCGAAGAACCTCCAGATCTCTGCCTTGGTCCAGGTGGTGACGCCGCTTTCGTTGGGCGAGCCGTCGACCGGACCGGGTATGTGATCCCCGTCGAACGCGGACCATCGGACCGGGTAGCCGGCACGGCAGCCCGAGTAGGCGGTGGTGATGTGCGTTCGGCTGCCCCGCGCGGGTTCGCGAGGGCTCTGGGGGGTGCAGCCGTTGTTGCCGACGAACCTGTCGCGCAGGGACCGGCCCTGCGCGATGTTGAGGACGGAGTCACTGATGCCGTGGATCCCGAGGTAGGCGATGGGCTGGGTACCGCCGCTGCACCCGCTGATCTGAGCGCCGGATATGACCGCGACGGCCCTGAAGACGTTCGCCCGGCTGCAGGCGAGTGCGTAGCTCATCCCGCCGCCCCAGCTGAATCCGGTGGCGAAACGCTGTCCCGGATCGACGCAGAGGCCGCTCTCGATGCGCCGGATCATGTCGTCGACGAAGGTGACGTCCTCATCGCCCGTATTGGCCCAGCCGTTGCCGAGGCCCTGCGGGGCGACGAGGATCGCGGTGTTGTTCGACTGTTCCTGCTGGCCGTAGTAGGACCAGGCGGTTCCGCTGGTGCCGCCCGAGGCGACGTCGCCGGCGGTGCCGCCCCGCCAGTGGAACGCGAAGATCAACCGGTAGCGGTGGCTGTTGTCGTAGTTGGCCGGAACCCTGAGGATGAAGCTGCGGCTCTTGCCGCCGCTCTGAATCGTGTGCGTTCCGCTCGTCAGGGCCGGGGCGCTGCCGCACCCTCCGCCGCCACCGGACGACAGTTTGATCATCTGCCATTGCTGGTTGGCGCCGCCCCAGTCGGTGTACTGGACGACGTTGCCTCCGTCGGCCGTGGCGGCGCCCTGCACCTCCACGGCCTTGCTGCTGGCCCGGTTGATCAGCCGGACGTGGCCCGCGTCGGAGTCGGCCAGGCGGAACTGCTGGTTGGGCCCGTTGTGGTCGGCCCACTGCTGGATCGCGGCGCCGTCGGCGGTCGAGGCGCCGGACACGTCGAGCACCTTGCCCGAGTGCCGGGCCTTCAGCCGGTAGAAGCCGCCGCCGGAGTCCACGAACTGCCACTGCTGGCCGGCTCCGTCGTCGCGCGTGCGCTGGCTGACCCGCGCGCCGTCGGCGGTGGACGAGCCGGTGACCTCGAGCGCCTTGCCGCTGTTGCGGTTGACCAGGACGTACCAGGCTTGCGTGTCCACCGTCGCCGCCTCGGCGGGCGCCGGATGCACTGCAGTGAGCAGGCCGGCCGCGAGGCACGCGGCCACCACGGCGGCGACCCGGGACCACCAGCGGCCGTGTCGTCGTGGAGGGGCGGCGGTGGCCGCACCGTGGGGCTTCATCGATTCACCCTTTCGTCGGTGGCGGTTCCCATCAGGTGCGGGTCCAGCGCTGGTTGCCGCTGTTCGAGCAGGTGGAGATCTGGATCAGGGTGCCGTTGGCGGTGCCGCCCGCGACGGAGTCGAGGCAGAGGCCGGACTGGACGCCGACGATGGTTCCGTCGGAGTTGAGGCGCCACTTCTGGTTGTCGCCGCCCCAGCAGCTGTAGATCTGGACCTTGGTGCCGTTCCCGGTGCCGGCGGCGTCCAGGCACTTGTTGCCGTAGACCCTGAGCTCGCCGGCGTCGGTGTACGTCCACTGCTGGTTGGCGTTGCCGTGGCAGTCCCACAGCTGGAGCTGGGTGCCGTCGGCGGTGCCGGCGCCGGGCACGTCCACGCAGCGGCCCGAGGCGACGCCCTTGATCTGTCCGGAACCCGAAGGGGGCGTGGAGGTGCCGCCGTTGAGGGCGTTGAGGACGGCGGTGTAGGCGGGCTTCTTGCTGCCGTCGCCGTTGAACAGCAGCGGGGTCTGCTCCGACCGCCAGGAGTCGGTGTCGCGCACGCCCCAGACGGTGATGCCGAGGCAGCGCGGGACGGCCAGGCAGTCGTTGGTCACGCTGGCGTAGGTCGAGGCCGGGGCGCCCTGGATGTCGAGTTCGGTGATGGCCACGTCGACACCGAGGGCGGCGAAGTTCTGCAGCGTGGTGCGGAAGTTGCTGTTGTACGGGCTGCCGCTGTTGAAGTGCGACTGGAAGCCGACGCAGTCGATCGGCACACCGCGCTGCTTGAAGTCGCGGACCATGTTGTACATGGCCTGGGTCTTCGCCCAGGTCCAGTTCTCGACGTTGTAGTCGTTGTAGCAGAGCTTGGCGGCCGGGTCGGCGGCGCGGGCGGTGCGGAAGGCGACCTCGATCCAGTCGTTGCCGGTGCGCTGCAGGTTGGAGTCGCGCCGGGCTCCCGAACTGCCGTCGGCGAAGGCCTCGTTCACGACGTCCCACTGGGCGATCCGGCCCTTGTAGTGCGCCATGACGCCGTTGATGTGGTCGATCATCGCCTGGCGCAGGGTGCTGCCGCTGAGGCCCTGCATCCAGCCGGGCTGCTGGGAGTGCCAGGCCAGGGTGTGGCCGCGTACCTGCTTGCCGTTCTGCACGGCCCAGTTGAAGACGCGGTCGGCGGCGGCGAAGTTGAACTGGCCTCGCTGCGGTTCGGTGGCGTCGATCTTCATCTCGTTCTCGGCCGTCACCGAGTTGAACTCACGGTTCGCGATCGTCGTGTACGCCGAGTCGCCCAGTCTGCCCGAGGCGATGGCGGTGCCGAAGTAGCGGCCGCTCTGCGCCGCGGCGGCGCCGAGCGTGTTCTCGGCGGCGTGTGCGGCCGGTGGCGAGACCAGTGCGCCGGCCGCGCCGAGGACGCCGGCCAGCAGCGCCAGCAGCAGGCCGCGGATCCGCCGGCGGACAACCGGTCCGGGAAGGGCGTACAAGCCCATGACTGTGCCTCCAAGGTGGACATCACGCAAGGACTGAAGTGCACGGACGACACCCGGCCGGCCGCCTTGAATGACGCACGGCGGTCACCGGAACGTGACGGGGTGGCGCGCGCTTTCGGCGCACGGTTCGTGATATCGAACCGCGTCCGGGTTCACAGACAGGGATGTTGAGGTGTTGACGATGCATCGTCAACACTTCCGACAGGAGATGTTTCGATTCGATGCTCGAAACCTTTCGCGGCCCATGCCCGGGATCCACGCGCGGCACCTCCGTCCATGAGGCGCCTGAGGCGCTGTTTGTGGACAGATCGGCGACAGGCCTTGACCGGACGGCTCCGTATTCCTAGCTTGTGGCGGCACGGCTTCCGGGAATTCTTCGAAACATTCGAGATGATCAGGAGCGCCCTCTGATGCGTCCAAGACGCTTGTTCGCCGTACTCGCCCCCCTGTTGCTCGTGGCCGCCTTTCTCGGCGCCCAGCCCGCCGCCGCGGCGACCGTGGACCCCAATGCCTCGTACGTGCTGGTCAACCGCAACAGCGGCAAAGCGCTGGACGTCTACAACATGGCGACCAGCGACGGCGCCCGCATCACCCAGTGGACCAGGAACGATCAGAACCAGCAGCAGTGGCAGTTCCTCGATTCCGGCGACGGCTACTACCGCATCAAGTCCCGCCACTCGGGCAAGGTACTGGACGTCCTCAACCGGTCGACCGCGAACGGCGGCGCGATCGTGCAGTGGGCCGACCAGAACGGCACCAACCAGCAGTGGCGGCTGGCCGACAGCTCGGACGGCTATGTGAGGCTCATTTCGCGCCACAGCAACAAGGCCCTCGAAGTACAGGGTGCCGCCACCGCCGACAACGCCAACGTCGTGCAGTACGACGACTGGGGCGGCGCCAACCAGCAATGGCAGCTCGTCAAGGTCGGCGCCGGCAACCCCGGCTCGTGCGATCTCCCGTCGTCCTACCGCTGGACGTCGACGGGCGCGCTGGCGCAGCCCAAGCCGGGGTGGGTCTCGCTCAAGGACTTCACCGTCGTCCCCTACAACGGCAGGCAACTCGTCTATGCGACGACGCACGACACGGGGACGAAGTGGGGCTCGATGAATTTCAGCCCCTTCACCAACTGGTCGGACATGGCCTCGGCCGGACAGAACACGATGTCGGCCTCCACCGTCGCGCCCACGCTGTTCTACTTCGCGCCGAAGAACATCTGGGTGCTCGCCTACCAGTGGGGCGGGACCGCTTTCTCGTACCGGACGTCGAGCGACCCCACCAACCCCAATGGCTGGTCCTCCCCGCAGGTGCTCTTCTCCGGAAGCATCTCCGGCTCCGGGACGGGGCCCATCGACCAGACGCTCATCGCCGACGGGTCGAACATGTACCTGTTCTTCGCCGGTGACAACGGCAAGATCTACCGGGCCAGCATGCCCATCGGGAACTTCCCGGGCAGCTTCGGCTCGAACTCGACCGTGGTCATGAGCGATACGACGAACAATCTGTTCGAGGCCCCGCAGGTCTACAAGCTCCAGGGCCAGAACCGCTACCTCATGATCGTCGAGGCGATCGGCTCGCAGGGCCGCTACTTCCGCTCGTTCACGGCCACCAGCCTCAACGGCTCCTGGACGCCCCAGGCCGCGACCGAGTCCAATCCCTTCGCCGGCAAGGCCAACAGCGGCGCCACCTGGACCAACGACATCAGCCACGGCGAACTGATCCGCACCGGTCCCGATCAGACCATGACCGTCGACCCCTGCAACCTGCAGCTGCTCTACCAGGGGCGCAGCCCGAACTCCGGCGGCGACTACGGCCTGCTGCCCTACCGTCCGGGTCTGCTGACGCTGCGGCGCTGACGGTGTGAGGCGTCTGCGCGTCCTGTCTCAGCCCTGACCGAGGGCCCCGGGCCGTCCGGGGCCCTCGGTGCGTCCCCCGACCGCCTTCTCGGTGGCCGTACCTTCGATGTCCGACGGTGACGACGCCCTTCGTCCTGGCGCCGGTCCCCTGCTGAGGCATGGCTGATGACGGACAAGGCGGAACGGAAGGGACGAGCGGTCGGCGAGGTGGCGGCAAGTCCTTGCCGTGGGCCTGCCGTTGCACGCGGGGGAAGGGTGTGGCGAGAGTTTCGGCGACGCCCGGGACAGCGTCAATGGCTTTCGAACAATGTCCGACAGGTCGACGTGGGTAATGCTGCGTCAGCTCACGCCCCTCGTCGCCACCACGGCCCAGGTGCGGTGCGGGACTTGGACGACATCGCCGGGGAAGCGGCCACGCAGCATCCGGCCGAGGGCGTCGTCGAAGCGCTCCACCTCGTCCGGCGGGAGGCCGGCGCCGGCCCGGATCCGGCCCCGCCACGCCTCGGGCGGGTACGGCACGTCCAGGTCGAAGGAGAAGGGCCGCCGGGGCGCAGCAGCCGCCGTATCTCGGCCCCGGCCTTCGGCGCGCACGTCCTTGCCGGGGAAGGCGATGCCGTGCCAGTACAGGTGCGAGACGAGCTGCGGGGGGGGGGGAGCCGGCGCGGTGGCGGCCGTAGTCCTGCGCGGTGAGTCCGAAGTCAGGACGGAACGACCTGGCCATGACGGGTCTCCGTTCCGCCGGGCTGTCACCCGGCGGGCAACTGTCGTTCATCGGCACCGGGAGGCCGGGCTTTCGCGGACGAGGGCTGGTAGTTTCTACAGTGTTGTAGAAACTACCGACTTCATGGAGTGCACATGGCCCTGTGGGACCGTCTCAAGGAATCCGCCTCGACGATGCAGACGCAGCTGATGGCGAAGAAGAACGACCTCAAGAGCGGTGCCTTCCGCGACTCCAGTATGGCCATGTGCGCCCTGGTGGCCGCCGCCGACGGTACGGTCGACCCCGCCGAGCGGCAGCGCGTCGCCCAGCTCATCGCCACCAACGAGGTGCTGCAGAACTTCCCGGCCGAGGATCTGCGCCGCCGCTTCGAGGACAACCTCGACAAGCTGACCGCCGACTTCGACTTCGGCAAGGTGAGCGTCATGCAGGAGATCGCCAAGGCGAAGAAGAAGCCGGCCGAAGCACGGGCCGTCGTCCAGATCGGCATCGTCATCGGCGGCGCCGACGGCGACTTCGACAAGGACGAGCAGGCCGTGGTCCGCGAGGCGTGCTACGCCCTCGACCTGCCGCCGCACGAGTTCGATCTCTGAGACCCGGCGCGCCCCGGGCCAACGTGGTGTTCCCCGGCTGTGTCGAGCGGCCGGGGCGCCTGGATTCGGCCATGCTGGGGATGTTCGGCGTTGTTTGATGCTGTTCGGCACTCCCTCCCCACGACAAGGAGCCCCGCATGCCCACGGACCCGCTCGGACGATTCCTGGCAGCTCTGGACCCGGAGCACCGCGAGGCGGTCGGCACCAGGCCGCGCCAGGAGCAGGAGCGCCTCGCGGCGGCCTGGGAACGGGAACTGGAGGCGGACGACGAGCTCGACACCCTCGACGAACTGTCGCCGCCCGCGGCCGAGGCCGAGGCCGCCCGCCGTGTCCTGGAGCGCGAGACCGACTAGGGCGCCCTCCCCCGGCCGTCCAGGCGGTGCCCGGGACACCGATGCCCGTCCGCCTATGCTCAACGTCGTTGCGCTGCGAAGGGCTTGAGGGGCGGGGTCGGCCTTCGGCCCGGACGGTACGGTGCTCAACACCGGAGGCGCCGGCGCTCTGGGCGTCGAAGTGGCCCGCCCTTTGGCCGCCGAACACGGCGTACGGCATCTGCTGCTGACCGGACGCCGTGGTCCCGAGACCCCCGGGGCCGAGGAACCGCGCGCCGAGCTGGAGGAGTTGGGGGCCCGGGTCGATCGCGTCGCGTGCGACGCGGCGGACCGCGCCGCCCCGGCCGAGGTGATCAAGCGCTGCGACCCGCCACTGAGGGTGCGGTTCACGCCGCAGGTCTCCCGGACGACGGCACAACCGCATCTTCCTCGGCCGGAACCCCGATCCGCTCGCCGCGCCGACGCTCCTCGTCCGGGCCTCGCACCCCACCTCCGCGATGGCCGCTTCCGCGGACGGTGACGAGTGGCGTACGTCCTGGCCGTCGGCGCACGACGTTTCTGGACGTCTCCGGCGGCCGTCTGACGATGATGCGGGACACGCGAACACCACGGCTTCGGCCGTCCGCACCTGGATCGAGGGGGTGTCCGCGAACCCGGCGTGAGCGTGCCGAGCGGGCCGTCGGGATACCGCCGAGCAGCAGGATTGTCCGTGATCCGTAACAGCCGGATCCACCGGCCGCCTTCCGCCCTCTTGCCGTATGCACGGGCTCCACGGCGACGGCGAAGGAACAGAGGACATGGTGCGAAACGGCGGGCGGGGATGGTACGCCAAGGTGCTGGCGGCGGCGCTCGGGGTGACCGCGGTGGCCGGCCTCAGCTCGTTCTGGAACGCGCAGGTCGGTTCCGGCGAGGAGCGGCCCGCCCAGGGTGTCGCGGCGCCCCCCGCCCCGTCGCAGGGCCGGAAGGCGGCGCCCGTGGCGGCGGGTATCGTGCACGCCTCGGATGCGGGGGCCCGTGGCGTCAACATCACCATCGATGACGGACCGGACCCCGCCTGGACCCCCGAGGTGCTGCGGGTGCTGCGGGACAACGGTGTGAAGGCCACGTTCTGCATGGTGGCCACGCAGGCCCGCGCCCACCCGGACCAGGTCAAGGCGGTGGTGGCGGCCGGGCACCGGCTCTGCGACCACACCGTCTCGCACGACGTCACCATGGACCGCAAGTCCAAGGCCTACCAGTCACAGCAGATCCTGGACGCCGAACGCATGATCACCAAGGCGTCCGGGGGCGTCCGCCCGCTGTACTACCGGGCGCCCGGCGGAGCCTTCACCCCCTACAGCCGTCACCTCGCCGCGTCCCACGGGATGCGCCCCCTCGGCTGGAACATCGACACCAAGGACTTCGAACGGCCCGGCACGGAGGCCATGGTGGCCACCGTGAAGAACGAGATTTCCAACGGTCCGACCCTGCTCTTCCACGACGCGGGCGGGGACCGCTCGCAGACCGTCGCCGCCCTGCGAGAGGTCCTGCCGTGGCTGAAGGAGCAGGGGTACTCCTTCGGTTTCCCCGTGCGCTAGCCGCGGTCGGCGGGGCCGGACGGCGGTCGCGGGACGCCTGCGGTTCATGCCCCGGCCGGGGTGTCATCGTCGAGCTGATGCTTGATCAGGACCGGCGACAGGTAGCCGTCGGACAGGAAGCAACTGCCGTCCGGGGCGCGGTGGAGGCGGCGACGTCCGCCGGGCGGGCCGTGCCGGCCCGGGGGCGGAGCTGCTCGGAACGCCGCGGCTCCGCTGCGCCGTCCGCCCCGGCCGGTACCGGCCTTCGGGGGAACTTCGGGCCCGTTCCGCTGTCCGCCGGCCGGTGGGTGGTACGGGCATGAGGTGTCGACGCCCCCCGATCCACCCGTCTCGGCGCTGCCGGACCTGAACGACGCCGAGTCGCGCGTGCCGGGCGTACTGCGGACCGCGGCCGCGTACGCGTGGCGCCTCATCGCGGTCGGCATCGTCGTCCGGGTCGCGTTCTCCCTGCTCGGGCAGTTCCACCGGGTCGCCGTGGCCGTCTTCCTCGGTCTGGTCATCACGGCGGTGCTCCGTCCCGCCACCGCTCTGCTGGCGCGGTTCATGCCCCGGCCACTCGCGGTCGCCACCGCACTCATCGGCGGCATGGTCCTCGTCCTCGGGGCGCTGGCCCTGGTCGGTGAGACCGTGGCGGATCAGCGGACCGGGCTGGAGAAGGAGTTCGTGGCGGGGATCGACCGGATCGAGCGCCGGCTGGAGGAACCGCCCTTCCGGCTGCCCGCGGACGCGTTCGACGATCTCCAGTCCCGGATCGGCAAGCTCCTGTCGGACCACCGCTCCACCCTGATCAGCACGGCGCTCAGCGGCGCGAGCAGGCTGGTCGAGGTGCTGACCGTGCTCGCGCTGGCCCTGTTCTGCGCGGTCTTCTTCACGCACTCCGGCGAGAAGCAGTGGCAGTGGCTGTGCGACCAGCTGCCCGAACGGGCCCGGCAGCCGGTCGCGGTCGGGGCGGGGGCGGCGTGGCGGACCTTCACCGGGTACACCCACGGCATCCTGCTGGTGGCCGCGACCAACGCGGTCCTCGTGGGCATCGCGCTGTTCGCCCTCGGGGTGCCGCTCGCCGTGCCGTTGGCCCTGCTGGAGTTCATGGCCGCGTTCATCCCCCTGATCGGCTCGCCCATCGCCCTGGCGGTCGCGGCGGTCGTCGCCCTGGCATCGAAGGGACCGCTCATCGCACTGGTGGTCGTCGCCCTGATCGTGGTCATCGGCCAGATCGAGGGCCATCTCCTGCACCCCATCGTGATGAGCTGGGCCGTCCGACTGCACCCGGTGGTGGTCGCCCTGGCGGTGGTCGGCGGGGCGGTCGCGGCGGGAGTGATCGGCGCCGTGGTGGCCGTACCGCTGGTGGCCGTGGTGTGGTCCGTGTACCAGGCGCTTCGGAGACCTGCGGGCGAGCCGGCCTGAACGCCCCGTCGGTGAGGTGCGCGAGCGGACGGGCCTCAGGCGTGGTCCGGCGCCGGAGATCGTCACCGGCCGCCGGACGTATCATCGCGCGGTGGGCACTGGGGTGGGGATCACGGCGCCGTTCGGCCGGCTGCTGCGCGGGTTGCGGCAGAGTCGCCGGCTGACGATCGAGGAACTGGCCGAGGCGTCGGGAATCTTGGGGCGGGCCATCGGGGACATGGAGCGGGGTCGGAGCCGGCGTCCGCACCGGGGCACCATCACCGCGCTCGCGCAGGGCCTGGAGCTGGACGAGGCGGCGCACGCGGACCTCCTCGCGGCCGCCCGGGCGGCCCGCCCCGGCGCGCGGCCCGCCGAGTTCGCCAAGGCCTCGCCGCACACACTGCCCAGGGGCGTACGGGACTTCGTCGGCCGGCAGGCGGAACTGACCGTGCTGCGCGCCCTCGCCCACGAGGCCGCCAAGGGGCTAGGGGTCGCGCCGCCGGCGGCCGTGGTGTCGGGTCCGCCCGGCAGGCGTGGGCGCACGCCTATCTCGGCTGGCTGCGGGACACCGTCGACGACCTGGTGGCCGCGGCCGACCACTATCACCGCGCGGCGGTGCTGTTCACCGAGGCGGACGACGTCAATGGCTGTCTCCAGGTGTCCTGCGGGATGATCCGGGTGCTGCGCGGAGCGGGGCGCGCACCGGCGGCAGTGGAGACCTTCCGGGGGATCATGGACACGCTCGCGGATCCCCGCCACCGGGACCGGATCCCGCCCAACGTACGGGAGTTCACCGCCCTGTCCGCCGTCTACGCGGTGTCCTTCGTCCATCTCGACGAGGGGCGGTGGGCGGAGGCCGCCGACGCGCTGCGGTCCGTTCGCGGGCAGTTCGACGACCGCGGGTGGTACAAGCAGGCGGGCAAGGTGCATCTGCATCTGGCGCATGCGCTGGCCCGGCTCGGCGAACGAGCCGAGTCCGCCGCCGAGTACCGGGCCGTGCTCGCGCTGGAGAGCCGTGTTCCCGCGGACGTGCGGGACGAGGCACACACCGGCCTCACCCCGCTGACCGCGGGCCGGCCGGTGCCGCGCATCCGGTTCGTGCAGTGACGGGCGTCAGCCTCTGCGGCCCGTCGTGGACGCGAAGCCCAGCCATGTGTGCCGGTTGTTCCACCAGCACCAGCCGACCTTGGGGGCATTGCGGCGCTCGCGGCCGTCGCGGCCGGTGCCGTTGCTGATCCAGATGGCCGGGGTGCGGGCGTCCAGGGTGCCGTTGGGCTTGCGCAGCCGGGAGCCGATGGTCATGAAGCAGAGGTTGCGCTCCAGGGCCTCGGGTTGCTGGAGCACCCAGTGGATGCCCTCGGTGAGCACCAGCGGGGTGCGGTCCTCCTTGGTGAGGGCGGGCAGGGCCTCGTCCGGGGACCAGTTGGACATGTGGTCGCCGCGGTCGATGCCGGTGACCAGGTAGAGCGGGGCGTCGGGCAGTTCGAGGGCACAGGGGGTGAACTCGTCGACGTCGGGCATGTCGACGACGACGAAGCCCGGCTTGCCGTCGCGGCGGAGCAGCGGTGCGAGGGCGGAGGCGGGGGCCCGGTCCGGATGTACGGCCAGCAGGGCACCGTCGCCGTCGGCCCCGGCTGCGGCCCGCGCGGCGAACGTGCGGACCTCGTCGGCGGACAGGCCCGCCCTCTCGTGCACCCCCAGCTCGATCAGCCGCTCGGCCTGCGCGCTCAGGGCCGGGAGTGCGGGGAGGACGGTGGACGGGTCGGGCGTGGTGTCGGGCACGATGCTCCCTGGGTGGACGACGTGGGGCGAAGCTCGGACGCGGGACGGACTCGCCTGCGGGGCGGACTGGCCCGCAGGGCGGATTCGCTCCTGCGTGAACTCATGGGCAACGAGCCGGTCCGCCGGGACGTTCCCGCTCCGCCGTGCCCGTTGCCCCCACACCTGCCCCGGCACCCGCCCCGCGAGTGGCAGACGCACGGACTGTCCGGCGACGGGAAGGCCGCCGGTCCCGCCGGCCTTCCCGTCGCCGGACAGTCCGTGCGTCTGCCACTCGCGGGGCGTCATCCCGTAGGCCGTGCGGAAGGCACGGCTGAAATGGCTGGGGCTCGTGAATCCCCAGCGCCGGGCGACGGCCGCGACCCCGTGCCCCAGGGCCGGGGAGCCCAGCAGGTCCCGGCGGCACCGCTCCAGCCGCTGGGTGCGGATCCACTCCCCGACCGTGACACCCTCCGCCTGGAACAGCTTGTGCAGGTAGCGGACCGACATGAAGTGCGCGGCGGCGATCCCGGGCGGTGCCAGGCCGGGGTCGGCGAGGTGCCGCAGGATGTGGTCCTTGACGCGCTCAAGGGTGGCCGCGGCGGTCTCCGGGCCCTGCGGGACGAAGCGGCCGCTCCGCTCGTTGATCAGCAGCGCCAGCAGGTCGAGCGCCGTGGCGGCGAACTGGCGTCCGGCCAGGGCGTCGAGATGCCCCGCCTCACGTGCCAGGCGCGCGAAGTAGGTCCCCACCACAGCCGCGCTGCCCTCCCGGCCGGAGAACGCCGTGGCTGTCAGCGCCCGCAGGTCCTCGTCACGCACCCGGAGATCCTCGCGGGGGAAGTGGAAGGAGGTGAAGCTGAACGCGTCCTGCACCTTCTTCCGGAACAGCCGCGAGGAGTCGGAGAGGGAGAAGTCGCCCGGTCCGATGCGGGCCTGTCTGCCGTCCTGTTCCTTGAGCGCGCTGCCCCGCCGCTGCAGGGTCAGGATGAGGAACTGCTTGCCGTCCCGGGCGATCAGCCGTCTGCTGCGTGTCACGACCTGCGGGCCCGCCTGGACCTGCGAGACCTGTAAGGAACCCAGCCGGTGGCTGACGATGCTGCCGGGCGACGGATCGTCCTCCAGGAGTCGCACGTCGAGCGGGATGAAGGTCCGGGACACGGCGTGGTGCCAGCGCTCCCCCCGGTCGGCCGCCGGCAGTGACGCGGTGGAAAGGACGACGGACACCTGGATTCCCCCCGGGCATGGTCAAGGGCCGGCGGGCGGGATCCGCCGCCGGCCCTGATGATGTCACCATGCCGCGCCGGGGCGGTCCAGGAAGAATCGGGGGAAGAAACCGATCACTTCGCCAGGAAGGCCAGCAGCGCCGCGTTGACCTCCTCCGCGTGGGTCCAGAGCAGGCCGTGCGGGGCGCCCTCGATCTCCACGTAGTCCGCCGACGGCAGGGCCTTGCGGAACGGTCGCGCGGTCCCCTCGACGGGCAGGATGCGGTCGCCCGTGCCGTGCAGGATCAGGGCCGGCACGTCGATCGCGGGGATGTCGGCGCGGAAGTCCGTGTACCAGGTCGCGGGCGCGGCGGACGCGGCGAAGAACCCACCACCCGCGGCGACGTCCCAGCTGCGGCGGACGGCCTCCTCGCTGATCCGGGTGCCGAGGTTCTCGTCGAGGTTGTAGAAGTCCTTGTAGAACTCGGTGTAGTAGGCGTAGCGGTCGGCCTTCACCGCCGCGACGACCCCGTCGAAGAACTCCTTCGGGGCGACCCCGTCCGGGTTGTCGTCGGACTTCAGCAGGCAGGGCTCCAGGGAGGCGAGGAAGGCGACCTTGGCGACCCGGGCCGAGCCGTACCTGGCCACGTAACGGGCGACCTCGCCGGTGCCCATCGAGAACCCGACGAGGACGGCGTCCCGCAGGTCGAGGGTCTCCATCACGGTGTTCAGGTCGGCCGCGAAGGTGTCGTAGTCGTAGCCGGTCGTCGGCTGGGAGGACTGCCCGAAACCGCGCCGGTCGTACGTGATCACGCGGTGTCCGGCGTCGAGCAGGACGGCGGTCTGCCGCTCCCAGGAGTGCCCGTCGAGCGGGAAGCCGTGGATGAGGACGACCGGCTGCCCGGATCCGTGGTCCTCGTAGTACAGGTCGATGGCGGTGGAGTTCTCCTGGCCCACGGTGATGTACGGCATGTGCTGCTTCCTCGTTTCCGAGCGACTGGTGCAAGGGACCCGGCCACGCTAGGACGGCCGCGGAGGCGCCGATTGCCGTACAGCGCACGGAGGGTTGACCGGGGGTGCACAAAGCTGGAGCAGGTCGGGGAGGCTGACGGTCGATATCCACGAGAAGTGAGTGCCCGCCCATGACACCCTCGGGGACATGGAAGACTTCTTGACACCTGATCAGATGTCCGCCCGCACCTCCAGGGCCCTCGCCGCCGCCATCGCCGCCGGGCGGGATCTGGGGCTCGCCGTGAGTGACGCGAGGGTCATCTACGACGTGTTCTCGGTCGTCGTGCACCTGGCTCCGTCACCCGTGGTGGCCCGGGTGCCGACCGTGCTGCCGTCGTACACCGACACCGAGTTACAGGCCGCCCGGCAGCGGCAGGAGCTGGACGTGGTGGGGTGGCTCGCGGATCACGGGCATCCGGTGATCCCGCCGAGTCCGCTCGTGCCCCGGGAGCCCGTGACGCGTGACGGCTTCTCGATGACGTTCTGGCAGTTCGTCGAGCTGGACCAGAGCGCCGAGCCCGACCATGTGCGCCACGCCGGCCTGGTCGCCGACCTGCACGCCGCGCTGCGCGCCTACCCGGGTGAGCTGCCGTTCCTGTCGGCGGCCGAGCCGCGGTTCGTCACCGAGGGGCTCGCCGTGCTCGAAGGGCGCCCCGATCTTCTGGATCCGGCCGATCTCGACCGGGCGCGGCGCGAGTGGGAGGTGCTGGAGCCGGTCGTCGGCTCACGCGCGGGGTTCGAGGCCGTGTTCCCCGGCGTCGGGCTCCAGCCGATCCACGGGGACGCCCCGGCGGCCAACATCGTCTCTGGGCCGGACGGCGTGCTGTACTCCGACTTCGAACTGACCACGCTGGGGCCGGTCGAGTGGGATCTGGCGGCCATCGGCCCCGAGTGCGAGGCCGCGTACGACGCCGCCGCCGGGCGCCTGGGGCTGCGCCGGCTGGACCAGGACGTGCTGCGGGTCGTCAACGCGGTGGGCATGTCCCGCGCGGTGGCGTGTCTCGCCCTCGCGCCGCAGCTGCCCCTGCTGGTGGACGCGCTGAAGCCGGCCGTCGAGCAGTGGCGGACGATGCCGTTCGCCGGAGGGCTGGACGCCTGAGGCCTGCCCCTGCGCCACGGCCGCTCACTCGGGCAGCGGGCGGTCGTCGACGATGTGCTTCATGACGAGGGTGGAGTTGAGGCGCTGCACCCCGGGCAGCCGTGCGAGCTGCTGGTCGTAGAGCTGCTGGAAGGCGGTCAGGTCGGTGGCGGCGACACGCAGGAGGTAATCGGGGTCGCCGAACAGGCGCTGGGCCTGGAGCACGTGCGGGACGGCGGCCACGGCCTCTTCGAACGCGGAGACCGTGTCGGCGTCTTCCAGGCGCATGGTGACGAAGACCAGCGCCTCGAAGTTCAGGCCCACGGCTGCCGGGTCCACCATGGCGCGGTACCCGCGGATCGCGCCCTCGCGTTCGAGATCGCGCAGCCTGCGGTGACAGGGCGAGACGCTCAGTTTCACGCGGGCGGCCAGCTCGGTGACGGTGAGACGGCCGTCCAACTGCAGCTCGGTAAGAATTTTCCGGTCCATGGCATCCATGGAGAAGATTCTGCCCCAGATACCGCGATCAAGGAGTAAAGAAGGGAACACTTTCGGGCAGATCCGGCCTAGCCTTCCTCTCGCACCACAGCACGTGAGAGGGAACGATCGATGGACACGACCACGCTGGCGGCCTTCCTGGCAGTGGATCTGCTGCTGATATTCACGCCCGGCGCGGACTGGGCCTACGCGATCACGGCGGGCCTCAGGGACCGGTCGGTCGTGCCGGCGGTCGCCGGGCTGGTGGCCGGATACGCGGGGTACACCCTGCTCGCGGTGGCCGGACTGGTGGTGATCGTGGCGAGCTCAGGGACACTGCTCACCGCGCTGACCGTGGCCGGGGCCGGCTACCTGGTGTGGCTCGGCTGGGGAGTGCTCCGGCAGCCGGCCACCCTGACGGCCTCCGAGGCGGAGGTGGCCGCCGAGGGCTCCTCCCGGCTGCGGGTCATGCTCAGGGGAATCGGGATCAGCGGCCTGAATCCCAAGGCGCTGCTGCTCTACTTCTCCCTGTTCCCGCAGTTCATCGACCCCGCGGGTGCGTGGCCGGTGGCCGGCCAGACCGGCCTGCTCGGCTCGCTGCACATGACCGCGTGCGCCGTCGTCTACCTCACCGTCGGAGTCCTCTCCCGCACCGTCCTGCGGACCAGGCCCTCCGCGGCCCGGGCGGTGACACGGATCTCCGGTGCGATGATGATCGCCATCGGCGGGTTCCTGCTCGTGGAACGCCTGGCCGGCTGACGGAGCTTCGCCCGCCGGGGCCTGATGGCCCACCTCGGTGCCCGGGCCCGCGCCAGGGCCGCCGCCTCCGCGTCGCGGCCGATGGCGGCGAGGTCCTCGGGCGTGTGGCTGTGGTCGACGTCGATGACCTCCTGGGCGATGATCGGGCCTTCGTCGAGGTCCGCGGTGACGTAGCCGGGCCTCGGCCTCCGGCTTGGTCGCGGCGGTGACCGGCACGTGGAAGAACGGAATTCCGTGCCAGGCGACCACGTCGATGGGCAGGTCCCCGCTGCGGGTACGGAAGAGCAGGTCGTTGAGGCACTGTGTGGCCGTCCCGGCGGTCGCCGAACTGGTGGTTGTCGATGATGTCGCTGCCGTGGTCGAGCAGGAACCGCGAGACGGCGGCGACGATGCCGGGCGACTCGGGGCAGTCGAGGGTGAGGACGTACTCGGCCCGTTGGATCAGGGCACCTCCGGTCGGCTGAACTCGCTCATCGCGTCGATGAGCCAGCGCGCCAGGTAGTCGGCGAACGAGGAGCGCGGCAGCAGCCGGTACGTCGGTGCGTCGTCGACCTGCCAGAGCAGCACGGCGACGGGCCCCACCGTGGTCGACACCGCCCGGTCCGGACCGAAGGCCCGGGGATGCAGGTCCAGCGGGCACCCCTTCTCCAGCACCTGGCGGGCGCAGGGGCCGCTCAGCTCCAGCGTGGTGCGGTTCGCGGAGACGTCCACGACCGACCCCGGATCCGACCCCAGCGCGTCCCGCAACGCGGCGGCCTCCGACTCCCGCAACGCGGCGCCCTCCTCGGACGGGGAGAGCACGAGCCATTCGTCGGGTCCCAGCCACAGGACCGTGCGAGGACCGGACGCGGTGGTGTCACCGCACCGGCGCGGAAGCGGTGCCCCCAGGGCCGTCTCGATCCGGCCCGCCGCCTCAGAGGCGGGGTCGACGCGGAGGTCGACCATGGTGAGGAACGGCAGCTCCGTCAGCGTGACGCCGCGTGTGCCTGTGACGGCGGCCCGGCGCATCCGCTCCTCCAGATGGGCCAGGGGGCTCCGGCGCAGCGTCCCGGGGCGTGTCTCAGCCATCTCGCTTGGTCCCTTCGGGGTCGTAGAGGACGCAGTCGGTCACCTCGACGGGCACCAGGTCCTCGCCCACCGGGGCGAGCAGGGTCTCGCCGATCCTCGCCCGTCCGCCGGAGAGGAGGGCGAGGGCGAAGGGCCGGCCGAGGGCTGGGCTGTGGTAGCTGGAGGTGACGTGCCCGAGCATCGGCACCGGCACCGTCTCCAAGCTGACGTCCGGCGCGACGAGTTGGGTGCCCTCGGGGAGCCGGGTCGTGCGGTCCCTCGGGAGCAGTCCGACCAGGTGCTTGCGGTCGGTGCGGGCGGTGTCGGCGCGGGTGAAGGACCGCTTGCCGATGAACTCCTTCTGCTTCGAGACCACCCATGACATGCCCGCGTCCTGCGGGGTGACCGTGCCGTCGGTGTCCTGTCCGACGATGATGTAGCCCTTCTCGGCCCGCAGGACGTGCATGGTCTCGGTGCCGTAGGGGGTGATGCCGTACGGTTGCCCGGCCTCGTGGACCTGCTCCCAGACGGCCAGGCCGTACCAGCCCGAGACGTTGATCTCGTAGGCCAGTTCGCCGGAGAAGGAGATCCGGCAGATGCGGGCCGGGACGCCGCAGGCCAGAGTGGTCTCGCGGAAGGCCATGAAGGGGAACGCCTCGGCGGACAGGTCGACGCCGGGCGCGAGCCGGGCCACGACCTCGCGGGACTCGGGGCCGACGACGGCGATCGTCGACCACTGCTCGGTCACCGACGTGCAGTGGACGTCGAGTTCGGGCCACTCGGTCTGGAGCCACTCCTCCAGCCAGTCCAGGACGCCGGCGGCGCCGCCCGTCGTGGTGGTCATGAAGTAGCGGTCGTCGTCGAGGCGCAGGGTGACGCCGTCGTCGAAGATCATGCCGTCGGGCTTGCACATCACGCCGTAGCGGGCGGTGCCGGGCTTCAGCTTCTTGAAGGCGTTGGTGTAGATCCGGTTGAGGAACTCGCCCGCGTCCGCGCCCCGGATCTCGATCTTTCCGAGGGTGGAGGCGTCCATGAAGGCCACGCCCTCGCGGGCCGCGCGGCACTCGCGGGCCACGGCGGTGTCCATGTCCTCCCCCGGCCGGGGGTAGTACCGGGGGCGCTTCCACTGCCCGACGTCCTCGAACTCGGCGCCGTGCGCCACGTGCCAGGCGTGCAAGGGCGTGGTCCGCTCCGGGTCGAAGAGGTCGCCGCGTTCCCGTCCGGCCAGGGCGGCGAAGGCGATCGGTGTGTAGGGCGCCCGGTAGGCCGTGGTGCCGATCTCGCCCATCGAGCTCCCGAGGGCCTCGGCGATGACGCCGATCGCGTTGACCCCGGACGTCTTGCCCTGGTCGTTCGCCGTGCCGAGGGAGGTGTAGCGCTTGACGTGCTCGACGCCGCGCATGCCGGCGCCGGTGGAGCGCCAGACGTCGGCGACGGTGACGTCCCGCTGGAGGTCGACGAAGTGGCGGTCCCAGGTGCCGGGTTCGCCGTCGGGTCCGGGGACCAGCCACAGGGCGCGGGCCGGACCGGCCGGGAGCGGCGCGCCCTCGGGGGGTACGGCGACCGGGAACCCGGCCTCCGTCGCGGCCACCGCGCCCGCCCGGGCCCCTTCGGCACGGCAGCCGTCGAGGTCGTACGTCCCGCGCGCCGCACCGACGACCTGCTGGCCGCGCACGGCACCGTCGGGCACGAAGGCCACCAGCGTCTCGTCCCAGCGCAGCCGGCCCTGACGCTGGCTGTGCAGATGCACCACCGGACTCCAACCGCCCGAGACGGCGAGCAGGTCGCAGTCGAACCGCTCGGGTGCGCCGACGAGTTGGCCGTCGGCGTCGAGGGCCCGGACGGTGACACCGGTGAGCCCGGGGCCGCCCTCGGTGTCGATCACCGCGCTGCCTGTCAGCACCCGCACACCCGTGGCCCCGGCCACCTCGGCCGCCCGCCGGGACAGTTCGGGCCGCGCGTCCACGACGGCCTCGATGCCGATCCCGGCCGCGTGCAGATCGGCGACCGTGTCGTAGGCGCTGTCGTTGGTCGTGCTCACCACGGCCCGCGAACCCGGCGTCACGGCGTACCGGTTGAGGTACGTCCGGACGGCCGAGGAGAGCATCACCCCGGGCCGGTCGTTGCCGGCGAAGACCAGCGGACGCTCGTGCGCACCGGTCGCCAGGACCACCTGGCGGGCCCGGATGTGCCAGAGCCGCTGGCGCGAGACCCCCTCGGGGGCGGCGGTTCCCAGGTGGTCGGTGCGGCGCTGGAGGGCGAGCACGTAGTTGTCGTCGTAGGAGCCGAAGGCCGTGGTGCGGGGCAGGACGACGACCTCGGGGGCGGCGTCGAGGGCCGCCCGGACCTCGGCGACCCAGGCGGCGTCCGAGCACAGCGGACCACCGGGCTCGGGCTGGTCGTCGACGAGGATCACCCGCGCGCCGGAACCGGCGGCGGTCGCGGCGGCCGCCAGTCCCGCCGGTCCCGCGCCGACGACCAGGACGTCGGTGTGGACGTACTTCTTGTCGTGGACCGCGGGGTCGGGAGCCGGGTCGAGCCGGCCCATCCCGGAGAGGGTCGTGGCGGACAGACCGTCGTACAGCTCCACGGTCGTGGCCGGGAGCATGCCCTCCGAACAGGGGCCGTCCAGCTGTACCAGGGCGTTGGGCTCCTCGACGCCCGCGGCGACGATGCCGCGCGGGCGTCCGCGGTAGAGCGACGGGGCGACCTCCACGCGTCCGTTCGCCAGCATCGCGGAGGCGAGGGTGTCGCCGGGGTGGCCGGTCGCCTCCCGTCCGTCGACGGTGAAGCGCAGCACGGTGCCGCGGTCGACACGGCCCCCCTGCGGGAGCCGGAAGGGCTGGTCGGTCATCGGGTCCCTCCGGGGCGCGGCTCGTCGAGCCGGTAGGTGGTCAGCACCTCGTGGGTGGCGGTGTCGCGCAGGACGTTGAACCAGCGGCGGCAGCCGGTGCCGTGCATCCAGCGTTCCGCGAAGGGGCCCTTGGGGTTGTCGCGGTAGAAGACGTACGCGGCCCACTGCTCGTCGGTGAGGTCGGCCGGGGTCTCGGGGTGGGGGACGTGGGCCTGTCCGCCGTAGTGGTACTCGGTCTCGTCCCGCGGCCCGCACCACGGGCAGGTGATCAGCAGCACGGTGGTGTCCTCCTCAGTGGGCCACGGCCGCTGCGCCGTGTTCGTCGATCAGGGCGCCCGTGGTGAAGCGTTCGAGGGCGAAGGGGGCGTTCAGCGGGTGCGGCTCGCCGGTGGCGATGGTGTGCGCGAAGGTCCAGCCGGCGGCCGGGGTGGCCTTGAAACCGCCGGTGCCCCAGCCGCAGTTGACATACAGCCCCGCCACGGGGGTGCGGCCGATGATCGGCGAGGCGTCCGGGGTGACGTCGACGATGCCGCCCCAGGTGCGCAGCACGTGCGCCCGGGCGAAGACGGGGAACAGCTCGACGGCGGCGGCCATCTGCCGTTCGATGACGTGGAAGGAGCCGCGCTGGCCGTAGCCGTTGTAGGAGTCGACGCCCGCGCCCATCACCAGCTCGCCCTTGTGGGCCTGGGACACGTAGACGTGCACGTGGTTCGACATGACGACCGTCGGGTGCACCGGCTCGTGCAGCTCGGAGACCAGTGCCTGGAGCGGATGCGACTGCACCGGCAGCCGTACGCCCGCCCGTTCGGCCAGGACACTGCTGTGCCCGGCGGCGGCGAGTCCGACCCGGCCCGCGTGGATGCGGCCCCGGTTGGTGTCGACGCCCACGACCCGGTCGCCGTCCTTGAGGAAGCCGGTGACCTCGCAGCCCTGGATCAGGTCCACGCCCAGCTCGTCGGCGCGGCGGGCCAGCGCCCAGGCGACGTGGTCGTGCTTGGCGATGCCGGCCCGGGGCTGGAAGGTGCCGCCGAGGACCGGGTAGCGGGTGCGGGGCGAGACGTTGAGGATGGGGCAGACCTTGGCGACCTGGTCGGGGTCGAGCCACTCGGCGTCGACGCCGTTGAGGCGGTTGGCATTGGCCCGGCGCATGCCCTCGCGGACGTCCTGGAGGGTGTGGGCGAGGTTGAGGACGCCGCGCTGGCTGAACAGGAAGTCGTAGTCCAGTTCCTCGGGGAGCCGCTCCCACAGCTTGAGCGCGTGCTCGTAGATCGCGGCGCTCTCGTCCCAGAGGTAGTTGGAGCGGATGATCGTGGTGTTGCGGGCCATGTTGCCGCCGGCCAGCCAGCCCTTCTCCAGGACGGCGACATTGGTGATGCCGTGGTTCTCGGCGAGGTAGTAGGCGGTGGCCAGGCCGTGGCCGCCCGCGCCGACGATGACGACGTCGTAGGAGGAGCGCGGGTCGGGGTTGCGCCAGAGGAAGTCCGGGTGCTCCGGGAGCGGTCGGGCGGTCATGCCGGGGCTCCGTCCAGGTAGAGGGGGAAGGCGGCGGCGAGCTTGTCGACCCGCTCGCGCAGTGCGTCGTCCGGCTGTTCGCCCTTCAGGGCCTCGGCGATGATGTCGGCGACCTCCCGGAACTGCGTCGCGCCGAAGCCACGGGTGGCCAGGGCAGGGGTGCCGATGCGCAGGCCCGACGACACCATCGGCGGGCGCGGGTCGAAGGGCACGGCGTTGCGGTTGACAGTGATGCCGATGCGGTGCAGCCGGTCCTCGGCCTGCTGTCCGTCGAGCGCGGAGTGCCGCAGGTCGACGAGGACCAGGTGGACCTCGGTACCGCCGGTCAGGACGGTGATGCCGGCCTCGGCGACGTCGTCGGCCAGCAGCCGTCCGGCGAGGATGCGGGCGCCGTGCAGGGTGCGTTGCTGGCGTTCCCTGAACTCCTCCCCCGCCGCCACCTTGAACGCCACCGCTTTCGCGGCGATCACGTGCTGGAGGGGCCCGCCCTGCTGGCCGGGGAAGACGGCGGAGTCGATCTTCTTGGCGAGGGCGGCCCGGCTGAGGATCACCCCGCCGCGGGGGCCGCCGAGGGTCTTGTGGGTGGTGGTCGTGACGACGTCGGCGTACGGCACCGGGTTCGGGTGGAGGCCCGCGGCGACCAGACCGGCGAAGTGCGCCATGTCCACCATGAGGTGGGCGCCCACGGCGTCGGCGATCCGCCGGAACGCGGCGAAGTCCAGCTGTCGCGGGTAGGCCGACCAGCCGGCGACGATCATCTTCGGCCGGTGAGCGAGGGCGAGCCGCTCGACCTCCTCCATGTCGACGCGCAGGTCGGACTCGCGCACGTGGTAGGGCACGACGTCGTACAGCCTGCCGGAGTAGTTGATCCGCATGCCGTGGGTCAGGTGGCCGCCGTGCGCCAGGTCGAGGCCGAGGATCGTGTCGCCCGGCCGGAGCAGGGCGAACATCGCGGCGGCGTTGGCCTGCGCGCCCGAGTGCGGCTGGACGTTCGCGGCCTCGGCGCCGAACAGTTCCTTCACCCGGTCGACGGCCAGCCGCTCGACGACGTCGACGTGTTCGCAGCCGCCGTAGTAGCGGCGGCCCGGATAGCCCTCGGCGTACTTGTTGGTGAGGACCGAGCCCTGGGCCTCCAGCACGGCGGCCGGGGCGAAGTTCTCCGAGGCGATCATCTCCAGCGTCGACTGCTGGCGGTGCAGCTCGGCCCGTACGGCGGTGGCGACGTCCGGGTCCAGTTCGCTGAGCGTCAGGGCGAGGGGGGACGCGAGTGTGCTGGTCGAAGGGCTGGTTGCCATGGGTGCACCATCCTGGGAGCCAACTAATGCGCAACTGATATATCAGACTGTGCGGTACGGTATGGGAGCTCGCCGGACAGGTCAAGGGGGCATCCATGCAGCAGTTGGCGACCGAGCCCAGGAGTGGGGATTCCCGGGGCCCAGAGCCCGGCGGCGAGGAGCTGTCGCTCGCCGAGCGCGCCTATCGCGCCATCCGTGACCGGCTAGTCATGCTCGAGATCCGCCCGGGCGCCCCGATCCACGAGGAGCAGCTCGCGCAGTCCCTCGGCGTCGGGCGGACACCGGTGCGTGAGGCGCTGAAGCGGCTCCAGTACGAGCGCCTGATCACGACCTACCCCCGGCGCGGCACCTTCGCCACCGAGGTCAACATCACCGACCTCGCCCATATCTCCGAGGTGCGCCAGGAGCTCGAGCCCCTGGCCGCCGCCCAGGCCGCGCGGCGCGCCACGGCGGCGGACCGGGCGGTACTGACGGCCCTGCGGCGGGAGCTGGAGGGCGCGGACCCCGCCCGGCAGGACGCCGGCGAGCTGATGCGTCTGGACCTCCAGGTCCACCGCGCGGTCTACGCCGCCGCGCACAACCCGTATCTGGAGGACACCCTCGTCCGCCACGACAACCTCGCCACCCGGATCTGGTGCCTGTTCCTCGACCGCCTGTCCGACATGGCGGGTCATGTCGGGGAGCACGGGCCGCTGATCGAGGCGATCGTCGCGGGCGAGCCGGAGCGGGCGGCGCGGCTCGCCCGAGGCCACGTCGAGGGGTTCGAGCAGGCGATCCGCGCGGCCATCTGAGCGTTCGCGCTGGTCACCGAGGCGCTACTCGGCAGACGAGCCCCGGCGGCCCGGTAGCGGGACAATCGGGTGCAGGGACTCAGCAGGCAGTGGCGGCATATCCGGAGGCACCGTGCAGGGACGCGTACCGAAGGACTTGGCGTTCGTCGTCGACGCCGGTGGAGCGATCACGGTGTGGAGCGACGGGGCCCGCCGTCTGCTCGGCTACGAGCCCGCCGAGCTGGTGGGAAGGCCCGTCGACGACCTGCTCGCCGCCCGTCTCCCGGAGTCCACGCGGCGGCACGCGACCGAGGGCCTGCCGTGGGCCGGTGAGGTGGCGCTGCGGCATCGCGACGGCAGCCGGGTCGTGGTCCGGCTGCGGGGGACGCCGCTGCTGGACGCGGAGGGCGGACGGCTCTGGCTGGTGACCGGCTCGGTGCCGGTGCACCCGGGCCCGCGGGACGAGCACGGGCCGCCGCTGTGGGACCTCGCTCTCGCCCAGCTCCCCGTACCGGTGGCGGTCTACGACCGGGACGCCCGGCTGGTGGGCGCCAACGAGATCATGGCCGAGGTGATGGGCAGGTCCGAGGAG
This sequence comes from Streptomyces sp. WAC04114, assembly GCF_019733245.1. NCBI lineage: Bacteria > Bacillati > Actinomycetota > Actinomycetes > Kitasatosporales > Streptomycetaceae > Streptomyces > Streptomyces sp. WAC04114. The sequence goes on along the minus strand of NZ_JAIGQA010000025.1, from coordinate 20,016 downwards.
GAGATGAAGGGCCTGACCCTGTGGGAGATCGAGCCCAACCCGCCCTTCGACACCAACGACCGCCTCCAGCGGGAGGTCCTGCGCACCGGCGAGATGATCTTCCACGAGGAGCACGGCAAGGCCCCGGGCGACATCCGGCCGCACGCCTGGTCCATGTTCATGTCGCCGCTGAAGGACGAGGCCGGCGTCGTCCAGGGCCTGTCGGCGACCGTGTTCGACACGACGGAGCAGTACTGGTCGCGGCGCCGGCTGGCGGTGATCAACGAGGCCAGTCTGCGCATCGGGAGCACCCTGGACGTGGCCCGCACGGCCGAGGAGATGGCGGAGGTGGCCGTCGCCCGGGGCTTCGCGGACTTCGTCACCGTGGATCTGCTGGAATCCGTGACCCGGGGTGACGAGCCGGGGCCGCTGCCGATCGACACGCCGGTCACGCTGCGGCGCACCGCGCAGCGGTCGGTGCTGGAGGGCTGTCCGGAGTCGGTGGTGACGCCGGGCGGCACGGTCCGCTACCCGGTCGGGGCGCTCCCGCTGCGGACCCTGGCCGCCGAGCGGGGCGCCCGGCATCATCCGGGGGATCCGGAGCTGCTGGACTGGCTCAAGGCCTCCCCCGCCCGGGCCGAGACCGTGTCCAGGTACATGATCCACTCGGTGATGATGGTGCCGCTGCGCGCCCGCGGCGTGACCCTGGGCCTGGTGCACTTCCTGCGCCACCGCACCCCGGACTCCTTCAGCGAGGACGATCTGCTGCTCGCGGAGGACATCGTCGCCAGGGCGGCGGTCAGCGTGGACAACGCCCGCCGCTTCACCCGGGAGCGCCGTACGGCCCTGGCGCTCCAGCGCAGCCTGCTGCCCGAGCGGCTTCCGGAGCTGGCGGCGATGGACATCGCCTACCGCTATCTGCCCACCGGGGCCGGTGCGGACATCGGGGGCGACTGGTTCGACGTCATCCCGCTGTCCGGTGCCCGCGTGGCCCTGGTCGTGGGCGACGTGGTGGGCCACGGCATCCAGGCGTCGGCGACGATGGGCCGGCTGCGGACCGCCGTGCGCACGCTCGCCGATGTCGATCTGGCCCCCGACGAGCTGCTCACCCAGCTGGACGACCTCGTCATCCGGCTCGACCGGGAGGAGGGCCCGGAGGTGCGCGGGGCGGAGGAGGCGTCGGGGCAGGTCGGCGCCACCTGTCTGTACGCCGTGTACGACCCGGTGTCCCGCCGCTGCACCATGGCCCGTGCCGGGCATCCGCCGCCCGCGCTGGTCACGCCCGACGGCGGCGTCCGGTTCGTGGACCTGCCGGCCGGGCCGCCGCTGGGGCTGGGCGGCCTGCCGTTCGAGGCCGCCGAGGTGCAGCTGGAGGAGAACAGCCTGCTCGCCCTCTACACCGACGGCCTGATCGAGGCGCCCGGCCACGACGTCGAGATCGGCATCTCCCTGCTGCGCCAGGCACTCGGCGCCCCCGCGCCGGAGCTCGAGGAGACCTGCGAGCAGGTGCTGCGCACCCTGCTGACCGGCCGGCCCGCCGATGACGACGTCGTGCTGATGCTGGCGCGCACGGCCGTGCTCGACGTCGGGAAGGTCCGCACCTGGCAGCTGCCCCCGGACCCCGCGGCCGTGGCCCGGGCCCGCAAGATGGCGGGCGCGCAGCTGGCCGAATGGGGTTTGACGGAGGCGGAGTTCGCCACCGAGCTGATCGTCAGCGAACTGGTCACCAACGCGCTGCGGTACGGCGGCGCCCCCATCGAGCTGCGGCTGATCCGCGACTCGACCCTCATCTGCGAGGTGTCCGACGGCAGCAGCACCGCCCCGCATCTGCGCCGGGCCCGGGTCTTCGACGAGGGCGGGCGGGGACTGCTGCTCGTCGCCCAGCTCGCCGAACGCTGGGGCAGCCGCCAGACCGCGACGGGCAAGACCATCTGGGCGGAGCAGGCCCTGCCCGCCGGGGTGTGAGCCGGGCCACCGCGTGTCGTCGATGCCGCCGGTCACCAGCGATGACAAGTCCGTCGCCGTGCACCTGGCCAGGCGGGGCGCAGGTGCCGACGTGGGGGCACCCGGCCCGACCTGGACACCGCTGAACGAGGCGGATCCGCACATGCCGCCGGACGGCCTCGCCCCCATCGGCGGCGAGTCCCCGCCGGAACGCGCGGCCCGGCCCGAGGAGATCGCCCCGACGTACGTCCGCCTCGCCTCCGACGCCGACTCCCGCTGCACCGTGGGCGAGGGTAGGCGGCATTGCTGACCAGGATGTTCAGCGTCGTAGGCCGGTTCGTCCACGGCTCGGCCCGAAGCTTCGGGCGCGCCGTCCTTACCCGCCCTGCGTTCCCATGGGAGCGGCGGGCATGTTCCCTGCCGTCCGGAACGTGGTGCGGTGTCCGGAGCGGCCTGCCGGCAGGCGCCAGGGGTACTCCGACGATCTTGCAAGCCGGCCTTCGGGCCGTACGTCGTCGAAAGGAGAGCCGTGTCTGACGAGACGGTGAAGAACGTCTTCGTGATCGGGCTCGACGAGGCCAACCTGCCCACGCTTCAGCAGGTACCGGGAGCCGACCAGCTGCGTTTTCACCAGCTGCTGACGATCGAGGAGCTCCAAGTCGGCGAAGTGGACCTGCCCGCGCTGCTCGACAAGGCCCAGGGCGTGCTCGACGCCTTCGACGGCGGCATCGACGCGATCGTCGGCTACTGGGATTTCCCGGTCAGCACCCTCGTCCCGATCCTGAGCGAACGCTACGGCACCCGCAGCACCAGCCTGGAGTCGGTCGTCAAGTGCGAGCACAAGTACTGGAGCCGGCTGGAGCAGCAGAAGGCCACCGACCGGCACCCGCCGTTCGGCCAGGTCGACCTGTCGGCCGAGCCTCCACGCCCGCCCGAGAACGTCAGCTATCCGATGTGGCTCAAGCCGGCCCTCTCGTATTCCTCGGAACTCGCCTTCGGAGTCGGTGACGAGGAGGAGTTCCGCACGGCGGTCGCCGAGATCCGCGACGGCATATCCCGCATCGGCCGCCCCTTCGAGCACATCCTCGAACGCATCGACCTGCCGCCCGAGATGAACGGCGTGGGCGGCCGGGTCTGCCTCGCGGAGGGGGCCATGTCCGGCGTCCAGGTGGCCGTCGAGGGCTACGTCCACAAGGGCGAGGTGACCGTCTACGGGGTCCTGGACTCCATCCAGTACCCGGACTCCTCCTGCTTCCTGCGCCACCAGTACCCCTCGATGCTGCCGCCCCCGGTCATCGCGCAACTGCACGACGTCAGCGAGCGCGTGATGCGGCAGATCGGCATGGACTCGGCCACCTTCAGTATCGAGTTCTTCTACGACCCGCGGACCCGGGAGATCAACCTGCTGGAGATCAACCCCCGGCACTCCCAGTCGCACGCGGAGCTGTTCCAGTACGTCGACGGCGTGCCCAACCACCACTGCATGGTCCGTCTCGCCCTGGGCGAGGATCCGCACATGCCGCACCGCGAGGGCTCGTACGCGATGGCGGCGAAGTGGTACCACCGCTGGTTCACCGACGGTGTGGTGCGCCGGGTGCCGGGTCCCGAGGAGATCGCCCGCATCGAGCGGGAGACACCCGGGGTGCGCATCGAGGTGATTCCCGCGGAAGGTGACCGGCTCTCGGACCTCCCCGGGCAGGACAGCTACAGCTATGAGCTGGCGCACATCTACACCGGCGGGGCCGACGAGGCGGAGTTGCGGGCGAAGTTCGACCACTGCGTGGCCGCCCTGGGCCTGGCCTTCGAGGAGGCCCCGGCCGAGGCCGACGCAGCCGAGAAGTGAGGAGCACGTGGGTTCCATGCGTTACGTGACCAACCTGCCGTACGAGACGAAGGAGGAGGAGCACGTCACGATCCCGATGTCCGACGGGGTCCGGCTCTCCGCGCACATCTGGCGCCCCACCTCCTCGGACCAGGAGCCGGTGCCGGCGGTGCTGGAGTACATCCCGTACCGCAAGCGCGATCTGACGGCCGTGCGGGACTCGATCCACCACCCCTACCTCGCCGGGCACGGCTACGCCTGCGTCCGCGTCGACCTGCGCGGCACCGGTGACTCGGAGGGCGTGCTGCGCGACGAGTACCTGGAACGGGAGCAGGCGGACGCCGAGGAGGTCCTGGCCTGGCTGGCGGAGCAGCCCTGGTGCGACGGCGGCACGGGCATGATGGGCATCTCCTGGGGCGCGTTCGCCGCGCTCCAGGTGGCGGCCCGCCGGCCGCCGTCCCTGAAGGCCATCGCCATCGCCTCGTTCACCGACGACCGGCACGCCGACGACATGCACTACATGGGCGGCGCCCTGCTGTCGGACAACCTGGCCGAGGCGGGCACCATGTTCGCCTACGGCACCTGTCCGCCCGACCCGTCCGTGGTGGGCGAGCGCTGGCGAGAGATGTGGCACGAGCGGCTGGAGAACACCGAGCCGTGGGTCCTGGAGTGGCTGCGCCACCAGCGCCGCGACGACTACTGGCGGCACGCCTCGGTGTGCGAGGACTACACGAGCGTGCAGTGCCCGGTCCTGGCCTCCAGTGGCTGGGCGGACGGCTACTCGAATGCCGTGACCCGGCTGCTGGGGAACCTCGACGTGCCCCGCAAGGGCCTGATCGGGCCCTGGTCGCACAAGTTCCCCCACCTCGGGGAGCCCGGCCCCGCGATCGGCTACCTCCAGGAACTCGTACGGTGGTGGGACCACTGGCTCAAGGGCGTCGACAACGGCGTCATGGACGGGCCGATGCTCCTGGCGTGGATGCAGGACAGCGTGCCGCCCTCCACCTCCTACGAGGAGCGGCCGGGCCGCTGGGTCGGCGAGCCGCACTGGCCGTCCCCGCACATCCGGCCCGAGACGCACCCGCTCACGCGGCACACGATCGGGCCCGCCCAGGACGCCACGGCTGTGCCCTCCGAGGGCGGCGCGGCCATGACCGTGCGCTCGCCGCTGTCCGTCGGCCAGTTCGCGGGCAAGTGGGCCTCCTACAACGCGCCCCCGGACCTGCCCTACGACCAGCGGGAGGAGGACGGCGGTTCGCTCGTCTTCGACAGCGAACCGCTGACCGAGCCGGTGGAGATCCTCGGCTCGCCGAGCGTGGAGCTCGACCTGTCGGTCAGCGAGCCGGTGGCCCTGGTGGCGGCGCGGCTGTCCGACGTGAGCCCCGACGGCGCCGCGACACGCGTCTCGTACGGCATCCTGAACCTGACCCGCCGTGACAGCACCGAGTCTCCCGAGCCGTTGGAGCCGGGCCGGCGCTACCGGGCCACCATCCCGCTCAACGGTGTGGCGCAGGCGTTCCCGCCGGGCCACCGCATCCGGCTGTCCCTGTCGACGTCCTACTGGCCGCTGGCCTGGCCCGCGCCGAAGCCGGCCCTGCTCAGCGTCCACGAGCACTCCAGCACGCTCACCCTGCCCGTGCGGCCGGTGGAGGAGCCGGACGAGGTGCCGTCGTCGCCCTTCGGCGAACCCGAGGGCACTCCCCCGCTCGCCATGACCCAGGTGACGCCTCCGGAGGAGCGATGGGAGGTCAAGCGGGATCTGATCGACTACCGCTCCGAGCTGGACATCGTGAAGGACCGGGGTACGGTCCGCTTCGAGGACATCGGCCTGGAGGCCGGCCGCCGGGCCCGCGAGCGCTACACGGCGGTCGCCGACGACTTCACCTCGGTCGGCGGCGAGACCACCTGGACCATGCGGTTCCGGCGGGACGACTGGGACGTACGGGTGGTCACCCACACCCGGCTCACGTGCGACGAGACGGACTTCTTCGTCGACGCGACCCTCGACGCCTACGAGGCCGACCGGCGGGTCTTCTCCCGCACCTGGAACGAGAAGGTCGCCCGCGACCTGCTGTAGTGCGCCGTCACCGCAACAGGGCGGCGCACCAGCGGAAGTGCCCGTCCTGCGGGCCCGTGCCGAAGAGGTCGTACGTGATGAGGGCGTAGGCCTTCCGGTAGAGCTCCAGGACCTCTTCGGCATGGCCCAGTTCGCGGGCGAACAGACGGGTCAGCTCGGCGGTGTGGTGGGCGGCGTCGGGTCCGTACATGTCCCAGACGGCGGCCGTGACGGCGGCCTCGAAGGCGGGGTCGCCGGCGGTGGTGCAGAACCCGAAGTCGAGGACGGCGACCGGGTGTCCGGCCTCGTCCAGGTGGATGTTGGGCGGCACCAGGTCGCCGTGGACGACACTCTCGGGCCGGTCGGGCAGCGCCCGCAGCGAGGCAGCGGTACGGGACACGACGCCGGCCAGTCCCGGCACGTGCGCGGCGAGGGCGTCCCGGTTGCGGCCGGCGGCTCGTTCCACCAGGGCGGCGAGCGCGTCGGGGAAGCGGGAGTGGCCCTGCCACAGCGGCCGGTCGTCCCCCTGGATCACCAGGCGCCGCATGACCTCGCTGCCCGGCACGGAGGCCAGTGCGCGCAGGACGGTGAGCAGGGCGTCGGTCTCCCGGCGGGGCAGGTCACGGGCGGGCCGCCTGCCGTCCCCGTCGGAGCGCAACGGGCTTCCGCCGAGCTCCAGTTCATAGCTGACGAGCACCCCGTCGTGCTCCTCGGCGTCGAGGATCCTCGGCGTGCCGAAGGGCAGGGGATGACGGGCGATGTCGGCGTAGAGCCTTCGGGTGAGGTCGAAGTCCTCCGGGGCCCGCCCGGCCCACACCTTGGCCACGGTCCCGTCCCGGAGCCGGTAGACGGTCCCCTCCGTGCCGGAGGCGAGCCGCCGGGCGCTCGGGTATCCACGCCGGGCGAAGTACTGGACCCAGCGGTCGGGCCCCTGCACGTCGGTCTCGGTCATGCCCGGCATTCAACCAGCGCCCCTGATCAGGTTCGCGGGCAGGATCCACCAGGCGTTCGGCTACGGCCGCCGAGCGGCGGTTCGTGGCCGCGTACCGCAGGGGTGACCGGCTGACCGGTCCTGCGCGGCGGGAACGGACCGGTCTACCGCTCCCGCCTTGTGGCCCTCCCCCGTACGGCGGCGGATACTGGGGGACTCGCGAAACGGACCCCGGTTCCCGACCCCACCGTCACCGCCAGGAGGAACTCATGACCGTGCGCACAGGACGTGTCGAACTGACCCCCGCCGCCGAGGAACTGCTGCGCCGGCTGACCGGGATGCACGGGCCGGTGATGTTCCACCAGTCCGGCGGATGCTGCGACGGCAGCGCCCCCATGTGCTATCCGCGCGGCGAGTTCCGGGTCGGCGCCTCGGACATCCTGCTGGGGCACGTGGCCGGGGACACCCCGTTCTGGATGAGCGCGGACCAGTTCAGGTACTGGTCGCACACCCATCTCACCGTGGACGTGGTGCCCGGCCGGGGCAGCGGCTTCTCCCTGGAGGCCCCTGAGGGCGTCCGCTTCCTGCTCCGCTCCCGCCTCCTCACCGACGAGGAACTGCGCAGCCTCGACGCGGAACCGCCGCTGCCGAACGGGGTGGACCACACGGCCTAGGGGGCCCGTGTACACGTCCCGGGTCTCCGGCGATGTCGACGCTCCTCGTGCCGCCGTCCACCGGGCGCTGGTGAGCGCGGAGGCGATCGCGCACCGGCGAGTGCCGGTGCTCGCGTTCGAGACGGCCGACCCGGCGCTGGGCGCCATGACGCTGACGACGACGCTCACCGACGCCGAGGGCGGCGGCACCGAGGTCCTCATGGTCCACGAGGGTCTCTCCCCGACGCCTTGCCCGCCGCCGCCAACGAGACGGGCACGCGCATGGCCCTGGCCAACCTGGCCCGGCTCGTCGAGGCCGACGGCTCCTTCTGAGCCGACGGCCGACCGCACGACGGCACCGCCCGGTCCTACGCGACGGCATTCCTCGCCCGATCCGTGTATACGGAAAAGATGTAAAGGTGCTTCGAGACGCCGAAGTGACGGAAGGAGACCACCTGTTCGCGTGGTGTGTATCGGTAATGATTCACCCAGTGCTTCCCCGTGCACCCGTGCGCCCCCTTGGAGAAAGGGTTCACCAAGTCGGCGGCCGGCTTGTACTGGGCAGGACATGAGGCAAGCGCCACATCGGTGAAACGTCACCGTTTTCAAAGGTCGACTGAAGCAGGTGGTATTTCGATGAACAGTTGCGTTCCTGAATCGGAACAGGCATGGACGGCTGGTACTGCTCCCGGCATATTCCCATCCATCGGCCACGGTATCGCCTTGTTCCGCCGCCCGCTGCAGTTTCTGAATTCTCTGCTCTCGCAGGGCGATCTGATCGAGATACGCCTGGGCCCGCGGCGGGCGTGGATGGGGTGTCACCCCGAGCTGGTCCACCGGATGCTCCGCGACACCCGGCAGGAGGTCGATGTCAGTGCCGCCACGCTGGGTCTGACGACCCGGCTGATCAGCCGGCTCCTGCTCTCCGACTCGCTCACCCCGGCGGCGGCCGACGAGGTGCGGAACTGCCTCGCCGCCATCATGCGCGGCCTGTTCGTGCGCATGATCGTGCCGGTGGACGCGCTGTTCCGTCTTCCCACGCCCGCCGACCGCCGCTACCGGCGCGCGGTGGAGCGGGTGCGCGAGCTCATCGACGCGGCGATCGCCGAACGCCGCCGGGGCACCCCCCGCGACGATCCGCTCGGGCTCCTGCTGCTGGCCGCCGAAGCCGGGGACGGCGGGGCCCCGGTCACCGACCGGGAGGTCCACGACCAGTTGGTGTCCCTCCTGCTCACCGGTTCCGAGAGCCCGTCGATGTGCCTGGCCTCCACCTTCAGCCTCTTGGCGCAGCACCCGGAGGTGGAGCGGCGGTTGCACGCAGAGGTCGACACCGTCCTCGCCGGCCGGTTACCCGGCGTCGACGACCTGCCGCGCCTGGTCTACACGAGGTCCGTCCTCACCGAAACACTGCGCCACTCCCCGCCCGGCTGGTTCTTCACCCGGGTCACGACCCGGGAGACGGAGCTGGCCGGACGCCGGCTGCCGCGGGGGACCACGGTCCTGTACAGCCCGTATCTCCTGCATCACGACCCCGCGTCGTTCCCCGAGCCCGAGCGGTTCCTGTCCGAGCGCTGGCTGGAGGGCGAAGCCGCCGTCGGTCCGCACGGGGCGCTGATCCCGTTCGCAGCGGGCATCCGCATGTGCATCGGCGACCTGTTCTCCATGGCCGAGATGACCGTGGCCCTGGCGACCGTCGCGGGCCGCTGGCGGCTGCGGCACCCGGCCGGGCGCGTCGCAGCACCGCGCCCCGGGGCGACGCTGGGACCGAGGGCACTGACGATGATCTGCGCATCACGAACGGACACACCGGACGGCACCGCACCGCACGCCGCCGCCCTCACGCCCGGAGCCGCGCCGACGGCGTCCGGGGTGGAGAAGACCCGGAGGGACGGTGACAACGGTGTGCACCACACATGAGGAGAGGGCGGCCGTCGCGCAGGACGTGATTCCCGCTGCCACCCTGGTGGAACTGATCGACGCCCACCTCTACATGCCCTTCCCGTTCCGCCGCAATCCTCAGGAGCAGGCGGCCGCGGCGGGGGTCGACGACTGGCTGCGCGCAACCGGGCTGAGCGACGAGCCCGGGGTCGCGGCCATGATCTCCCACACCCGTCCGGCCGAGCTGGCGTCCTACAACAGCCCGGACGCGGACCCCGGCATCCTGCAGCTCGTCGCTCACCAGATCGCTTACCAGTTCGTCTTCGACGACCGGGCCGAGGAGGTCGGCCGGCACCGGCCCGGCCAGCTGCTGCCGATGCTGTGCGAGAGCATCGCGGTCCTGCGGGACGGCGCACCGCCCAGTACCCCGCTGGGAGCGGCCCTGTCCGACCTCTACCGGCAGATCCGCGAGCGGTGCACACCGGCGCAGGCCGCGCGCTGGGCGTGGAAGAGCCGTGAGTATGTGCACGGACTGCTCTACGAGGCGGTGGCGCAGGCCCATCCCTCGCCGCTGCGGTCAGAGCTGTGCACCTCGATACGGTCACTCACCGCGGGTGTCGAGCCCTTCTACCCGCTGTGCGAGGCCGCGCAGCCGTGCGAGCTGACCTCCGGGGAACTCCACCACCCGCACATGCGGCGTCTGAGCCGGCTGTCGGCTGACGCGGCGGTGTGGATCCCCGACCTCTTCTCCTCGGTCAAGGAGCAGCGGTCCGGGGAAATGATCAACCTGGCCCTCGCCTACCAACGGGCCCACCACTGCTCCCTGCCGGTGGCCGTCACCCTGGCCATCCAGCAGATCAACCGCACAATCCGCGAGTTCGAGACGCTCTACGCGGAGATCGAACCGGAGTTGAGCTCTTCGGGCGTCGGCTATGTGGAGGGCATGGCCGGCTGGATCCGCGGCTGCTACTACTGGTCGCGCACCGTGCCGCGCTACGCGGACGCGGCGGCTCCGGCGCTGCCGTGAGGAGGCGCTTCGTCAGGCCGCGGAGCGGGTGCCCATTCGAGCTACGCTACCCGCGGAATCCGCACTTCACGCGGCTTTAGCAGGTCATTTCATCCTTCTTCGTCGCGCTCGTTCCGGAATCCGGAACGAGGCCCATCGGGAGGCGTACGCTCGCGCTGCCTCCCGATGGCCGACGACAGGAAGCGGTACGGCACATGGCGCATGAGCTGCGGCAACCCACGCCCGAGGACCGGCCGTTGCTCGAACGACGCAAGGAGCTCCGGGCGCTCGACTCGGCGTTGACCGGCCTGCGGGGCTCCGTCGACGGCGTGCCCCAAGCACCCCGGGGCGGGCTCCTCGCCTTCACCGGACCCGGAGGCATGGGCAAGACGGCCCTGCTGCATCAGGCCCGGGCCCGCGCCCGGGCGCAGGGATTCACCGTGCTGTCGGGCAGGGCCGGTGAGAAGGAGCAGGAGCTGGCCTTCCACCTGGTGCGCCAGGTCGTCCAGCCCGCGCTGGCGGCGATGGACGAGCAGGAGCTGCGCACCTTCCTGGGCGGCTGGTACGACATCGTCGCCGCCGCGCTCGGCCTGGTCGCGACGCCGAGCGGCCATGTGCCGGACCCCACCGGGGTCCGTGACGGTCTCGACTGGGTGATGACGCGCCTCGCCGTGATGAAGGCGCCCGTCGTCCTGCTGCTGGACGACCTGCACTGGGCGGACGTCGAGTCACTGAGCTGGCTCGCCTCGTTCGCGCCCCGGGCCGTGGACCTGTCGATGCTGATCGTCGTCGCCTTCCGGCCCGAACTGCCCCTCGAGGCCGCCGCCTTGAGCTCACCGTCCACCGATCTGGGGAACCGTCCCTTCACCCTGGAACCGCTCAGCGCCACGGCCGTGGCACGGATGATCCGGGACGAGGTCGGCGAGGAGGCCGAGGACGCGTTCTGCGAGGAATGCTGGGAGGTCACCGGAGGCAGCCCGTTCGAGGCCGTGGAACTCTCCATCAGGCTCGGCGAGCGCAAGCTCCGGGGCACCGGTGACGATCTGCCCGCGATGCGCGACCTCGCGGCAGCGGTGAAAGGGCCCGGGCTGATCGAGCGGCTCCAGGGCTTCGGCACCACCACCGTCCGCTTCGCCTACGCTGCGGCGGTCCTCGGGCAGGCCATCTCCCCGGAACTGGCCGCCCGGATCGCGGCGATCGGCAGCACGGCGGCGGCCGAGGCCACGGAGGAGCTGCGCACCGCCCGCATCCTGGCCGACGGCGAGGGGCCCGGCGGAAGTCTTGAGTTCGTCCACCCGCTGATCGCCACCACGATCTACCGGTCCATCGGGGCGAGCCTGCGGGAGGGCATGCACAACTCGGCCGCGGTGGCGGTCAGGGCGGCCGGGCTCGGTCACGCCGCCGCTGCCCGGCACCTTCTGGAGGTGCCCTGCGAGGGCAGCTCAGAGGCGGTGGCCTGTCTGCGGGAGGCCGCCCGTCAAGCCCTGCATTCGGGTGCCCCGGAGGCGGCCCGGCGGCTGCTGAACCGGGCGCTGCAGGAGCCGCCGCTGCCGGAGGAGCGCGCCGCGCTGCTGCACGAACTCGCCTGCGCGACCTTCCTCATCAACCCCACGGCCACCGTGGCGCATCTGAGGGAGGCGCTCGCGGAACCGGGCATCGACCCCGAGCTGCGTGCCTCGATGGTGTACCGGCTGACCCAGGCGCTGGCCCACACCGACCGGATGGCGGAGGCCGCGACGGTGGCCGCCGAGGAGGCGCAGCGGGCCGCCGCCCATCCCCGGATCCGGCTTCGGATGCAGGGGGACCACTTCGTGTGGAGCGCGTTCCGCACCGACGAGGCGGACTCGGCGGGCCGTTCGCGAAAGCTGGCCCGGCTTGCCGACCGGCTGTCCGGCCGCGGTCTGGAGGAGCGCTACATCCTGGGATCGCGTGCCTGGGACGCGATGATGTGCGGCGAGCCCCGGCAGAAGGCACTCGCCTACGCCGAGGAGGCCCTGCGCGGCGGGCTGAGCTGGACGCATGAGAACCGGGGCTTCGAGGTGCCCGTCTCGATCGCGCTGGTGTTCATGTACTGCGACCAGCCGCGACGGGCCGAGGAGCTGTTCGCGAAGGGCATGGCCGAGTGCGAGTCGAAGGGCTGGCGCGGCTCCCATCTGGCGCTGGGCCAGACGCTCTCCGGGTACATCCGGTACCGCCGCGGCTGTCTGGCCGAGGCCGAGAACCTGGTGCGGGAGGGCCTGCGCATCGCCGACCGAGTGGAAGGCGGCGTACCGGCCCAGTGGTTCGCCATCGGCATCCTGATCCAGACCCTCCTGGCCCGCGGCCGCGTCGTGGCGGCACGCCGGCTCGCCGACACGTACCACTACGGCGACATCATCCCGAACGCCGTCATCTTCCCCGACCCGCGCACCGTCTACGCCGAGCTGCTCCTGGCGGAGGGCCGGCCCGACGACGCCGCTCCCCTGCTGTCCCGCGTCGGCGAGTGGCTGGAGGGCCGGGACTGGCGCAACCCGGCGTGGTGCCCCTGGCAGTTGGGGCTGGCCTCGGCTCTGTCCCGCAGCGCGCCCGACCGGGCGGTGCGCCATGCGCGGGACGCCGTGAAGCGGGCCCGTGACTTCGGCGCGGCATCGGCGATCGGCCAGGCTATGCATGCGCAGGCGGAGGTGACGGGCGGTGAGGCGGGGCTCGATCTGCACGCGCAGGCCGTCGACCACCTCCAGCGGTCGCCCGCCGCGTACGAACTGGCCCGTGCACTGGTGGGTCACGGCGCCGCGCTGGCCCGCGCCGGGCGGCTGCACGACGCCGCCGACCGGCTCTACCAGGGCCTGGAAGGAGCCGTGCACTGCGGTGCGGAGGGCCTGGCCGCCCGGGCGAGGCGGGAGCTGTCGGCGGCCGGGCTGCGGCCGCTGCCCCTGCGCTACCCGCAGACGGACACGCTCACCGCGCAGGAGCGCAAGGCCGCCGAGATGACGGCACGGGGCCAGGCCGCGGCGGTCGTCGCCGAGGCACTGCACCTCACCGAGCAGGGTGTGCGGCAGTTGCTGTCGTCCGTGTACCGCAAGGTCGGCACGGACGCGGCGGGCCTGGCCGAGGCCTTGGAGACGTTCCCCCGGCCACGGCCGTGACCGTCGGGGGTGCCACAGCCCGACGGAGAGCGGGATCGCCCCGACTTCCCTTCATGGATCGGGCGGGCCTCACATCGGGCCGGGGCTCGCTCCCCCCTTGAGGCGTTCCAGGTCGGAGGGGCGAACCTGGATGACGACCAGGGCGATCAGCGCGGCGACCGCGGTGAAGATCGCCGCCATGATGAAGGCGGCCGAGACTCCGGCGGTGAGGATCTCGTCGGACCAGGGCTTGGGTAGTTGCCCGGTGCGTTCGAACCGGATGCGTTCGGCAGGGGTCGCCTGCCGGAGGAAGTCCGGGATCTGCTTGTCCGCCTCGTTGGTGCTGGCCGTGCCGTACATCGTGACCAGGATGGACAGGCCGAGGGAGCCGCCGACCTGCTGGGTGGCGTTGAGGAGCCCCGAGGCCGCGCCGGTCTCCGGCGTAGGCACGTTGGACAGCGCCATGAGGGTCAGCGACACGAACTCCATGCCCATGCCGAGGCTGAAGACGAGCATCGGGCCGAGGACGCTGCCCGCGTACGTGGAGTGAACGTCGGTCAGGGTCAGCCAGGCCAGGCCCGCCGCCGCCAGGATCGCGCCGACCACCATGAACGGCTTGGGTCCGTAGACGGGCAGGAACCGCGAGGCCAGTCCGGCGCCGATGGCGATGACCGCGCTGACCGGCAGGAAGGCCAGTCCGGCCGCGAGCGGGCTGAACCCGAGCACGTTCTGCACGAAGAGCGTGAGGAAGAAGAACATGCCGAAGATGGCGGCGGCCAGGCACAGCATGATGCCGTAGGTGCCCGCGCGGTTGCGGTCGGCGAACATGTGCAGCGGCGTGATGGGCTGTTTCGAACGCCTCTCGACCAGGATGAAGACCGCCAGGATGATGACCGCTCCGGCGAACGAGGCGAGGGTCAGGGGGTCACGCCAGCCTTCCTGCGCGGCTCTGATGAAGCCGTAGACGAGCAGCACCATGCCCGCGGTGGAGGTCAGTGCGCCGGTGATGTCGAAGCGCCCGGGGTGGCGTTCGGACTCCCTGATGTAGCGCGGTGTGGCGAGCACGATAAGCAGGCCGATGGGCACGTTGACGAACAGCACCCACCGCCAGTTCAGCCACTCCACCAGCATGCCGCCGGCGAGCAGGCCGATCGCGCCGCCTCCGGCGGAGACCGCGGCGAAGACTCCGAAGGCGCGGTTGCGTTCCGGTCCCTCGCGGAAGGTGGTGCTGATCAGGGCGAGGGAGGTCGGGGAGGCGATGGCTCCGCCGACGCCCTGCAGTGCGCGGGCGCCGAGGAGTTGGCCTGCGTTCTGGGCGAATCCGCCGAGCAGGGAGGCGAGCACGAAGAGCAGCACGCCGAAGACGAAGACGCGCCGGCGGCCCAGGATGTCTCCGGCCCGGCCACCGAGCAGCAGCAGGCCGCCGAAAGTGAGGGTGTAGGCGTTCACCACCCAGGACAGGCTCGTGGTGGAGAACTCCAGGGAACTCTGGATGTGCGGCAGCGCGATGTTCACGATGGTGATGTCGAGGACCACCATCAACTGGCAGGAGGCGATGACCAGCAGCGCCATCGCGTTTCCACCACCACCGGATTCCCTGGAGGTGGTCGCCTGTGGTGAAGCCGGCTGCGGGCTGCTGCCTGCGGTGTCCACCGTTCGACGGTACGCCCGGGCCCCCCACCCCACCACTCGGACTGAAATATCAGCGAAGTGCGGCGATAATCCGATCAAGGCGGCCCAGTGGCCCGCGTACGGCGCAGTGGGAGGGACAGTGATCCGTGTTCTTCTCGTCGAGCGGACCCGTCTCGTGCGGGGAGCGTTCGCCGCTCTGCTGTCGCGGGAGGACGACATCGAGGTCGTCGCCGAGGCCGACGGCGACGGTGACGTCCTCGCGCGTGCCCTGGTGTACCGGCCGGACGTGGCGGTGATCGGCGTGGACTCCAGGGAGGGCGAGGAGGTCGCCGTCCGGGGCGAGCTGCGGGCGCGGCTGCCGGAGTGCCGGATGCTGCTGATGATGGCCTCGACGACACCCGAGCGGCTGCGCCGCATGCTCGATCTGCACGCCGCCGGTGTCATCAGCACCAATGCCCCGCCGGACCGGCTCGTCCACGGCGTCCGCAAGCTGGTGAGGGGGCAGCGGTTCGTCGACCCCGAGTTCGCGCTGGCCGCGCTGGACGCGGGGGCGAATCCGCTGACCCCGCGCGAGGTGGAGGTGCTGCGGCTGACCGCCGACGGTACGCCCACCCGGGAGATCGCCGAGCGGCTGTGCCTGTCCGCGGCGACGGTCCGCAACCATCTGTCGGCGATCACGCGGAAGACGGGCGGCCGCAATCGGATCGACGCGATCAGGATCGCCACCGAGTCGGGCTGGATGTGAGCCCCACGCCCCCCGTTCCGCCCCCTGACAGAAGAACGGCCGGGCAGGTCCATCGAGGTGTACCTGCCCGGCCCCCGCGGGCCCTCGCGCCCTGTCCCGGGATCTGATACGAGCATCCCAGAGCGGGCGCGCCGCCCACCAGCACCGTTTGTCACGCGTCCGGCGTGAAAGGGTCATCCCGCGACCGTGACGAACGCCGGTGCGGGATGGTCGTTCGGCTCGTTCTCCCGGGTCAGCGGCCGCCTCGGATGAGGCCTGTCAGATAGCGCCACAGCGAGGAGCGCTGCCGGGCGGCCGGGTCCGGCAGGACCTCCTCGTTCACCCCCGGCGCGGGTTCCTCCGCCCAGGGCCGCGGCGGCGGCGCGGAGGCCAGTTCGTAGTGCACGGGCAGGGAGCGCAGGCCGCGCATGAACGGCGAGGAGCGCCAGGGCAGTTGGTCGGCGGGCAGGGCCAGGTCGAGGTGGTCGAACCGCTCGAAGAGGCGCCCCACACCGGCCGCCGCGACCACCGAGGCGAGCTCGCGGGCCGGGCACTGGCGCGGTCCCGCTCCCCAGGACAGGTGGGCCCGGGTGCTGATGGCGGTGCCCGACGCCACGTGGTCGGCGAAGAGCGGGTCGGCGTGGGCCGCCCCCGGGGAGACCCACACCGGGTCACCGGCCCGGATGGTGTGGTTGCCGAGCGGGGTGTCCCGGGCCGCGAAACGCGGGACGAAGTTGACCAGGGGCGGCTTGCGCATGACCACCCGGTTCATGGTCTCCCTGACCATCCCGGCGGACAGGCTGGCGCGCACGCTCCCCTCACCCGAGATGACCTCCACGACGGTGTTGGAGATGAGGATGCCGACGTGGTCGGAGGTCATGCCGAGCAGCATGAACAACTCGCGGGCGAGGTGGTCGAGCGGCAGGTCCGGGTGGGCGGCCAGCAGGTAGGAGGGGAAGTCGTCGCCCGGCTTCTCCAGTTTCAGCGCGGCCAGTTCGGCCAGCGTGGCCAGCAGGCGCTCCAGGGCTGCCTCGGCGTCCGGGCCCGCGTCGAGCACGCGCCACATGTCCATCAGCGCGTCGTCGCCCTGCGAGCCGGGGAAGCCCAGCAGGTGGCTGGCCACCATCAGCGGCAGCGGCCGGGAGAACTGCGCGGACAGGTCTGCCACGCCGGTCCTGCCGCCCTGGCCGACCAGGGTGATCAGTTCGTCGGCGTAGGCGGTGACGGCGGCCTTCAGGCGCTTGGCCTGGGGGTGGCGGGGGTCCTGGAAGGGCTTGAGGGCGACGTCCCAGGCGGTGCGCAGCGGCCGGTAGCCGGCGCCGCCCTGGATCAGGATGTGGTTGACCTCCAGGGAGGGTCCGAGCGGCCAGTCGGCCGGCACCCTGCCCTCGGAGCGGGCCCGCCAGTTCTCCAGGCCCTTGGGCCAGCCGTCGTCGTCCTGGAGCACCTGGAGCGACTCGCGGTAGCCGAGGACCAGCCAGGCCGGCACCCCCAGCAGATCGACGGGCGCGACCGGGCCGTGCCGCTGCCGCAGCCGCTCGTACACGAGCGCGGGACGCGTCTCGTAGTCCCTGGTCAGCAGCGGTTCGGGAGCGAGATCCTCCAGACTCGTGCCGTCCAGGTCCACGGGTCCGCCGTGACCCCGCTGGGATTCCATCGTCTTGCCACCCTCCGACACGCGCTGTACCGGACCACCGTCAGCCGGTAGCCGGAAACGGTGGGGACCCTACCCCAGGCTGAACTCGCGGGTAACGAGGGGGTGGGGTGGCGAGGACGGCCAGGTCGCGGATCAGGCCGCCGTGTAACCGAGTTGACGGCGCATGTAGGGCGTCATGAGGCTCTTCGCCTTGGCGAGGGTGGTGGTGCGGCTGCCGAGGACCGCGGACTCGCCGCCCGGGGCGGGCAGCACGGTCAGACCGTCGGCGGGGCCGAACGGCACGATGAGCGGGGTGCGTCGAGTCGGCCGGTACAAGCGGGGTTCCCTGCGGTGCTTGCCGGAACTCCGCAGGTAGGTGCGGATGTTGTGGGCGGCGATGTCGGCCTGGGCGAGGGCGGCAGGGGTGATCTTGAGTTCGCTGACGTCGTTGACGTCGCCGACGGCGAACACGTCCAGCCTGCCCTCGACCCGGAGCGTCCGGTCGACCTTCACGTGCCCGGCGTCGAGCCAGTCGCCGTGCCCGGCCAGGCGCAGCCAGAGCGTGTTGGGGGTGGTGCCCGTCGCCCAGAAGGACAGGTCGGCCTCGACGATCGTGCCGCGGGCGTCGCGGTAGGTGCCGAAGTCGGTGCCGGGCGACATGAAGGAGTCGAGCCGTACGTCGATGTCGTGGGCCTCCAGCCAGGCCAGCGCCTTCCGCCCGGGGCGGGCGCTGCCCGTGGAGTCGAGCAGCGCGGGGCCGGAGTGGGCGAGCGTGACCCGGGCGTCCGGGCGGGCGAGGCGGATCTCGGCGCTGAGTTCGACGCCGCCGGGGCCGCCGCCGACGACCAGGACATGCTCGGCAGCGGCGATGCCGCGCTGGTGCTCGGCGAACGACTTGGCCGCTTCCTCGGTGGTGGTGCCGGTGAAGCGGGCCGGCTCGGGGTAGTCGGCGCCGGTGGCGATCACGACCACGTCGTAGGGCAGCCGCTCGCCGGTGGCGAGGACGACCTGCCGCTCGGTGGTGTCGACGCGCACGGCCTTGCCGGTGGCGACCCGGCCGTGGCGCAGCAGTCGGTCGTAGGGGATGAAGGGAGTGTGCGTCCACTCGGGGTGCACTCCGGCGCGCAGGGAGGCGACGCGGTGGAAGAAGACCTCCTTGCGGTCCACCAGCGTGACCCGGGCCGTGTCGTCGAGCCGTCTGGCCAGCCGGACACCGGCGTAGCCGCCGCCGATCACCACTACGTCGCCGTCGTACACACCGAGTCTCCTGTGCCTGGTGGGGGGAGCGAGGGCCGCCGCGGACGGGCTCCGCTCGGATCGACCCTCGGCGGCCGGCCACTCGACTGACGCGACAGTAGCGCTTGAAACCTAAAGGGATTCCGACGTTCGGTGCATGTTCCGTGAAGAGATCGGGACCTGACCGGCCGTCACTTTCCCCAGATCTTCCGGTAGGCCTCCCGGTACCCCGACGGGTCCCAGGTCGAGGCGCCTTCGCTGTTGTCGGCCGTGGCGATGTGCACGGGGGCCACATATCCGCTGTCGGGCCGGCCGGAGAAGGCGCGGTTGAACTCGTCGACGATCTGCCAGCCCTGCAGGGACAGCGGCTCGGGCACGGTCGCGGCCTGGTACTGCTCGTTGTTGACGCGCTGGAAGGCGGACGGGTCGCCGTCGCCGGCCCCGATGTTGTAGGGCGGCCCGGAGCCCTTCTCGCCGGCGGCGCGGAAGGCGGGGGCGGCGTCGGCGAAGTACAGGTCATTGATGGCCACGGAGTGGGTCCAGCGGTCCTGGAAGCGGGAGAGCAGGGAGGAGATCTCCCGGGGGGTGCGGCTGCTGGCGTCGGGGATCGGGATGTTCTCCACCGAGAGCAGCCGCACGCCCTGACAGCTCGCCAGCTCCTGACGGATCAGGTCGGACTTGTTGCGCGCGAAGGGGATCGAGGCGTCGGTGATGAGTACGACCCCGGCGCGGCCGCCCGAGTCGGAGATGATCCACTGCGCGCTGATCCGGGCCACGTCCTGGACGCGGGTGGTGACGTTGGTGAAGAGGTCGGGCCGCCGGCTGGGGCCGGGCTCGGGGACCGCGTGCCAGCCGATGAGCTCGATGCCCTGCGCGCCCGCCCGGGCGGCCTGTTGAGCCGTCGAATCGGGGTCGAACCCGCCGATGACGATCCCCGAGGGCCGCAGGGCGACGGCCTCGCTCATGGCCGCCTGGATGCCGGCCGGGGTACCGCCGCCGTCGATCACCCGCACGTTCCAGCCGATGGTCCGCGCGGCGTCCCGCACCCCGTTGGCGGCGCCCGCGACACCGGGGTTGGTCATCGTCTGGGCGACGAAGACCAGGGTCTTGCCGGACACCGCCTCGGGACCGGCGGTGGGTCCTCCCCAGGGGATGTCGGTCCGCTCCGCCCGGGCGACGGCTTCCCGGGCCCGGGTGTGGACGGCGGGGCAGCCGCTCGGGCCCGTCGCGGTCTCGTCCGCGCCGTCGGAGGAACCGCGTTCGCAGCCGGTCAGGGCGGCGGTCGTGGCCAGCAGGGCGCAGGAGGCGAGCCGCGCGGTGCGGACTGCGGGTGCGGCCTTGCGGGTGCGGTGCACGGGAGCTCCAGTGGGGGGATCGACGCGGCGGGGCCGAGCGGCTGCCCCGCCGTCCACACC
>NZ_JAIGQA010000259.1:0-8773 GCF_019733245.1 Streptomyces sp. WAC04114 | reverse complement strand
CCTCCCGACGGGGGTGGGCGGGATGTTACCGGCGGTATCCCCCGGCTTGAAGATGAACAAGCGTCATTTCTTGAAGTCAGCACAACAGGCACACGGATCACGGCAGTCGACTCGCGAGCCTCTTCGGGCCGCTTATGGAGGCCATTTGAAATCGGATGGAGCCGATTCGCTTGTCGATACGTCTATTCGGCGACGTCCTTACGACGACGCCGAAGTGACCGGATTACAGGTGCAGGTGTGACGGAGGTGCAGGACGATGGCGGGTTTCCGGAGTCTGGCGAGACAGGTCCGCGATCCGCGGTGCGATCTGGCCTTGCGGCGTTATTCGCTGCGCAAGTGCCTTGAGAGGTTCGCGCCTTACGGACACAGGGCGACCTGGGACCATCTGTGCTCCCGGGCAGGGTTCGGTCCCGAGGACCGCTCCCCCGATCCGGTGCGGCTCGTGGCCGCACTGGACGAACTGGAGGAGGCGCGGGCGGTCTGGCTGGCCTACGAGGTCGAGTTCGCCGAGCGCCGCAAGAAGGAGAAGCACGACGGGCTGCGCAGGCCGGGCAGTGTGGACGACTGGCACCGGCTGACCTGGGGCGGTTTCGGTGTGGCGTGGTGCGACGATCCGGCGGTCCATCCCCGTGAACCGCTGGCCGAGGTGCTGCGCCGGCTGATCGCCGCGCTGGAGCGCGAGCCGGGGTCGCAGTGCCCGGTGTGCGACGGGCAGCGGCTCGTGTGGAGGTACGACCTGGACCACGAACCCTCGTCCGGTCCGGTCTGCACGGACTGCGGAATCCTGGTGCCGCGTCCCGTGCTCACGCCCGAGTCGCTGGCGTACGCCCGGCGGACGAGGCTGTTGGTGTCGGCTTGACGGATGCGGGTGCGCGGGGGGGGGGTGCGCCGGGGATGCCGCACCCCCACTGTCGGTGGTGACTGGCACCATCGACACCATGATGCAGGTGTGCCTGAACGGTTCGCGGACGGCCGCTGACGGCGTGGCCGTGCCGCTGACACCCGAGTCGATGGCCGACTCGGCCGCCGAGGCCGTCGCCGCCGGGGCGACGGACATCCATGTCCACCCCAAGACACCCTGCGGGCAGGACACGTTGTCGCCGCGGGTGCTCGCGCCGGTGCTGTCGGCGATCCGGGCGCGGGTACCGGTTCCGGTGGGCGTGACCACGGGCGCGTGGGCGGAACCCGACCCCGCCGCCCGGCTGCGGCGGATCCGCGACTGGACCGTGCTGCCCGACCACGCCTCGGTCAACTGGCACGAGCCGGGGGCGGAGGAGTCGGCCGCGCTGCTCCTGGAGCGCGGAGTGGGTGTGGAGGCCGGCATCTGGTCGGGTACGGACGGGGCCGAGCGGTTCGCGGCCTCACCGCTCGGGCCGAAGGTCCTGAGGGTCCTGGCGGAGGTGACGGACAAGGACCCGTCGGCCGCCGTTTCCTCCGCGCGGGCGCTGCTCTCCGGCATCGGGACGGCGCACGGACGCCCGGTGCTGCTGCACGGCGAGGAGGGAGGCGCCTGGCCGGTGCTGCGGCTCGCGGGCAGGCTGGGCCTGGCCACACGGATCGGGCTGGAGGACGTCCTGACCCTGCCGGACGGGGAGCCTGCGGGGTCGAACGCCCACCTGGTCGCGGCCGGGCTGGCGGAGTACGGGGCGAGCCGGGCGGCCGTTACCCGCGACCGCCCCGGTCGACCATCAGGCGGGAACCGGTGAGGCGTTCACCGAAGACGTCGTCGGGGTTGGACAGGACGCAGGTGTCGAGGGAGAGGCAGCCGCAGCCGATGCAGTCGGCGAGGTGATCCCGCAGCCGGTTCAGCTGCTTGATGCGCTCCTCCAGTTCGGTGCGCCAGGCCTCGGAGAGGTGCGCCCAGTCCTCCCGGGTGGGCGTGCGCTCCTCGGGCAGTTGCGCGAGGGCTTCGCGGATCGTCGCCAGCGGGATGCCGACCCGTTGCGCGGCCCGGATGAAGGCGACCCGGCGGAGCGTGTCACGGGAGTAGCGGCGCTGGTTGCCCGAGGTCCTGCGACTGCGGATCAGGCCCTTGGACTCGTAGAAGTGCAGGGCCGAGACGGCGGCGCCGCTGCGCGCCGCGAGCTGGCCGACCGTGAGCTCATGGATCTTCTCTGGAATCCGGTGCACCCCTCGAACCCTACCGAGTCCGTTGACACAGCCCCCTCGGCCGACCATGCTAAGCAGTCGCTTAGAGATTGAGCGCGCAGACCCCCTGCACACGAGAGGCCTGGAAGACATGGCAGAGCCGAGGATCTTCACGTCCGTCGACGACCTGAAGTCGGCGGTGGGCGAACAACTGGGGTACACCGACTGGCTCGACATCGACCAGAAGCGGATCGACCTCTTCGCGGAGGCCACCGGCGACCACCAGTGGATCCACGTCGACCCGGAGAAGGCCGCCGCCGGCCCCTTCGGCACCACCATCGCGCACGGCTATCTGACCCTGTCGCTGCTGCCCCTGTTCGGGCCGCAGCTGATCGCCGTCGAGGGCGTGAAGATGGGTGTCAACTACGGGACGAACAAGGTGCGTTTCCCCGCCCCGGTCCCGGTCAACTCCCGGCTGCGGGCCACGGCGACGATCAGTGCTGTCGACGAGGTGCCGGGCGGCGTCCAGGTGGCCGTCGCCTTCAGCGTCGAGCGCGAGGGCGGCGACAAGCCGGTCTGTGTTGCCGAGTCCGTGGCGCGCTACTACTTCTGACGCCGGATCCGGACCACCGGCGAGGCCGGGGCTCCCGGACCTCAGGCCGTCGCGCCCCGGGCCCCGACCATCCGCAGCACGAGGTCGGCGTACAACTCGCCGACCTGCTCCGGCGTCCGGGGCCCGTCGACGTTGAACCACCGCGCCACGTCGATGCAGAGGGACAGCACGGCCAACGTCGTGCCGTGCACGTCGATGACCTCGAACTCGCCCGAGCGCGCGCCCTCCTCGATGATCCCGCGCACCTCGCCGTCGACCTTGCGCCTGAGGGCGAGGATCTCGGCGCGGGCGTCCGGCCCGAGCGATTCGAGCTCGTACTGCACGACCCGCGCGGTGGTGCGCCCGCCCGCGTGCCAGCGGACGAAGGAGCTCACCGCGTCGGCGAGCCGCTCGGTGGGGCTGCCCTCGCGCCGGGACGCCGTCCGCAGGATCTCCAGGGCCTTCTCGTGCCCGATCCTGCTGATGCGGTGCAGCAGCTCTTCCTTGGTCTTGTAGTGGATGTAGAGCGCCGCCGGGCTCATCCCGGCGCGGCCCGCGATGTCCCGGGTAGTCGTGGCGTGGTAACCACGCTCGGCGAAGGCCTCCACCGCGGCGACCAGCAGCCGCCGCGCCGCGTCGGGCGTGACCTCGCCCCACGCCTGCGCCTCGCCGCCGGCCGTCTCCTCCGCCGTACTCATCACTCGCCCCTCTCCACTGGCAGGAGGCAACACCATACCGCCGAAGGTGAGCGAGCGCTTAGTGTGGCCGCTCAGCGCTTCTCGTAGGGGGCGTACGAGGGGGCCACGCCCGACCCCTCCTGCCGGTCCCGGATCACCTTGGACAGGGTGAAGGCCGAGGTGACCAGGTACAGGACGGCGATGGCGAGGAAGGCCCGCACCCAGGCGTCGGCGCTCAGCTGGTAGATGCCGATCGCGGTGGCCGCCATGGCGACGGCGAAGGAGGCGACGGCCTGGCCGTAGAAGGCGGCCGTGTTCTGCTGCTTGCCCGGTGTGTCACTCATGGGGGAAAGCATCGGCGGACGTGGTCCGCGCCACATCCGCCGAAGTACTCAGACGCGTACTCAGAACGCCGAGACCCCCGTCAGCGCCCGCCCGATGACCAGCTTCTGGATCTGGCTCGTGCCCTCGTAGAGGGTCATCACGCGGGCGTCCCGCAGCAGCTTGCCGGCCGGGTACTCGTCGATGTAGCCGTAGCCGCCGAAGACCTGGAGCGCGTTGTTCGCGGCGCGGACGGCGGCCTCCGAGGCGAACAGCTTGGCCTTGGACGACTCGACGGCGAACGGCTGCCCCCGGTCGATCAGGTCGGCGACCCGCCAGGTCAGCAGCCGGGCCGCGTCGACGTCCAGGGCGATGTCGCTGATCAGCTCCTGGACGAGCTGGTGGTGGGCGATGGTCCTGCCGAACTGCTCGCGCTCCCCCGCGTACCGCACGGCCGCGTCCAGGGCGGCCTGGGCTATGCCCACGCAGCCCGCCGCGACCGACATGCGGCCCTTGGCGAGGGCCGACATGGCGATCGAGAAGCCCCTACCCTCCTCCCCCAGCAGGGCGGAGGCCGGCACGCGCACGTCCTGAAGGACGAGTTCCGCGGTGGCCTGGCCGCGCAGCCCGAGCTTGCCGTGGATGGTGCGGCGGGTCAGGCCGGGCGTGTCGGTGGGGACGAGGAATGCGGAGACGCCCTTGTGGCCGGGGGCGTCCGTGGAGCGGGCGAAGAGCAGGACGACGTCGGCCCAGGTGCCGTTGGTGATGAACATCTTGGTGCCATTGAGGACGTAGTCGTCGCCGTCCCGTACCGCCCGGGTCGCCAGACTGCCCGCGTCCGAGCCCGTGCCCGGCTCGGTCAGGCCGAAGCAGCCGATCGACGCGCCGGAGGTCAGCCCGGGCAGCCAGCGGCGCTTCTGCTCCTCGCCGCCATGGGCGGCGACGGTCTTGGCGACCAGCCCGAGCGAGACCGAGACGATGCCACGCACGGACGAGTCGCCCCGGCCCAGCTCCTCCGTGACCAGGCAGTACGCGAGGTGGTCGCCGCCGGAGCCGCCGTACTCCTCGTCGATCGTCAGGCCCAGGAAGCCGACCTCGCCGAGCTTCTTGACGATGCCCCGGTCGACCTCCTCGGCACGGTCCCAGGCCACGACGTGCGGGGTGATCTCGCGCTCCACGAAGTCCCGCGCGAGCTGCCGGACCGCGCTCTGCTCCTCGCTGAGCTCCAGATTCACCACAGGTCACCCCATTGAAAGCCGTACATTTAAATTAGCACTGCTAGTTTTGCCGTGCAGCCCTACTATGTGCGCCATGGCCCGACCGCGCAAGCCCTTGCTCAGCACCGACCGGATCGTCGAGACGGCCCGCGCGCTCGTGGACGCGGAGGGTCTGGCCGCCGTCTCCACGCGGCGGCTCGCCGCCGAGCTGGGGGTCAGCGGCCCCTCGCTGTACAACCACTTCCGCACCAAGGACGAGATCCTGGAGGCGGTCGCCGACTCCGTGAGCGGCCAGGTGGACCTGTCGATGTTCCAGGACGGCCGGGACTGGCGCACCGCGCTGCACGACTGGGCCGTCTCCTACCGGGCCGCCCTGCGCGACCACCCGAACATCGTCCCGGTGCTGGCCCGCGGCCCCGGCCGCCGCCCGGCCGGACTGCGCCTCGCGGACGCCGTCTACGGCGCGATGGTCGCCGCGGGCTGGCCGCCTGCGCAGGCCACGTCCATCGGCGCGCTGATGCGGTACTTCGTGATGGGCTCCGCGCTCGGCTCCTTCGCCGGGGGTTTCGTGGACGACGCGAGCGCCTACGACCCCGCCGACTACCCCCATCTCCAGCAGGCCCATCTCCTCGCCGAACGGCAGGAGAAGATCGACGAGCGCGCCTTCGAGACGGGGCTGACGGCCCTGCTGGACGGCCTTGCGCAGCAGTACGAGCAGGTGCGGCGCACGGCGTAGGGCCTCCCCTCGGACACTTCGGCGACGGCCGAACCGTCCGTGTCCCATGCTGGGGGCATGACCACGAGGGACCCACAGGCGACGGCCCTGGCCCGGCTCGCCGCGCTGTTCGCCGACGAGACCCGGGCCGCGTGCCTGCTGGCGCTGCTGGACGGACGGGCCTGGACCGCGAGCGAACTGGCGCGGCACGCGGGCGTGGCCGCGTCGACGCTGAGCGAGCACCTGGGGCGGCTCGTCGCGGGCGGACTGCTCGCCGAGGAGCGGCAGGGCCGCCACCGGTACGTCCGGCTGGCCGACGCCCGCGTCGCCCAGCTGGTGGAGGACCTCGCCGCCCAGGTCGCGCCGGGCACGGCCGTACGGCCGCGGAACCTGCGTGAGTCGAGCGCCGGCTCGGCGATGGCCCGGGGCCGCACCTGCTACGACCATCTCGCCGGGCGGCTCGGCATCGCGGTCACCGACGCGCTGACGGCACGCGGGCTGCTGGAGCAGGAGACGGGGTTCGCGCTCACGGACGCCGGGCTGGCGTGGTTCGCGTCGGCCGGGATCGGCCTGGAGCGGCGTGGCCGGCGCCCCCTGGCGCGGGCCTGCCTCGACTGGACCGAGCGCCGCCCTCACCTGGCGGGCGTCGCGGGTGCGGCCCTGTGCCGGCACGCCCTGGACACGGGCTGGTGCGTACGCATCGGCTCGGAGCGGGCCGTGAAGGTGACGGCGACCGGTGAACGGGCCCTGTGGGACCTGCTGGGGGTGGAGGCGGTGGCGTTGCGATAGCCCGTCCGAAATCCGCGAGCTTGCGGCCCCCTCTCCCTCCTAGCCTTCGGAGCATGATGTCGAACACCTCCCCGTCCCGTCCCGCACGCCGGGCGGAATTGCTGGCCGCCGGTGCGGCCGCCGTCACCGTCGTGCTCTGGGCGTCCGCCTTCGTCTCGATCCGCAGCGCGGGTGACGCCTACTCGCCGGGAGCGCTGGCGCTCGGACGGCTGCTGGCCGGGGGGCTGACACTGGGGGTGATCTGCCTGCTGCGGCGGGAGGGGCTGCCGCCGCGTTCGGCCTGGCGTGGCATCGCGATCTCGGGGCTGCTGTGGTTCGGCTTCTACATGGTCGCCCTCAACTGGGGCGAGCAGCAGGTCGACGCGGGGACGGCCGCCCTGGTCGTGAACACCGGTCCGATCCTCATCGCCCTGCTCGGGGCCCGGCTGCTCGGCGACCCGATGCCGCCGCGGCTGCTGGCGGGGATGGCCGTGTCGTTCGCCGGTGCCGTGACGGTGGGTCTGTCGATGTCGGGCGAGGGCGGTTCCTCAGTGCTCGGGGTGGTGCTGTGCCTGCTGGCGGCGATCGCGTACGCCGGTGGTGTCGTGGCGCAGAAGCCGGCGCTGGGCACGGCGAGTCCGCTGCAGGTGACGACGTTCGGATGCCTGGTCGGCGCGGTGCTCTGCCTGCCGTTCACCGGGCAGCTGGTGCGGGAGGCCGCGTCGGCGCCCGCCTCGGCGACGCTCAACATGGTCTACCTGGGCGTCTTCCCGACCGCGCTCGCCTTCACCACGTGGGCGTACGCGCTGTCCCGGACGACCGCGAGCAGGATGGGCGCGACGACGTACGCGGCGCCCGCGCTGGTCGTGCTGATGTCGTGGCTGTTCCTCGGCGAGGTGCCGGGGGCGCTCACGCTGGTGGGCGGTGTGCTGTGCCTGGCCGGTGTCGCGGTGTCCCGGTCGAGGTCGCGGGCGGCGGCAGGGGCCGCGGCTCCGGGAGCGGTTCCGGAGCCACGGCCCGAGGGAGCCAGGGAGGCCGAGGACTCAGCCCGTTGACTCGGCCTTCGTCTCCGCCGCGGCCTTCGTCTCCGGCTCCGACTTCGCCTCCGCCGCGCGGGCCCGGTCCGCGAGGATCTTGATCGACACCAGGGCGATCACCGAGAGCGCGACGATGTACCCGGACACCGCCATCGACGTACCCGTCGCCTCCAGCAGCAGCACCATCACGAAGGGCGCGAGTCCGCCGCCCGCGACGGCCGCGATCTGGTAGCCGAGGGAGGCGCCGGTGTAGCGCATCTCGGGCGTGAACAGCTCGGCGAACAGCGCGGCCTGGGGGCCGTACATGATGCTCAGGAAGCAGCTGGCGACGAACGTGCCGACCGCGAGCCACAGCAGCGAGCCGGTGTCGATCAGCAGGAAGAGCGGGACGGCCCACAGGGCGATGCCGACCGCTCCGAAGGCGTAGATCCGGATGCGGCCCACGCGGTCCGAGAGCGCGGCGGCCGCCGGGATCAGCACCAGCTGGGTGAGGCTGACGCAGAGCGAGACCAGGAGCACCGGGCCCTTCTTCATGTCCAGCTCACGGGTCGTGTAGTCGAGGACACCGGTGATGATGATGTAGAAGGTGGCGGTGTTCACGGCGAAGGAGCCGCCGGCCAGGAACACGGTGCCGAGGTGGCCGCGCAGGATGGTGCGCAGCGGTGAGCTCTGCTCGGACTTCTCCTTCTCGGCGAGCGCCCGCTCGGCCTCGCGGAACGCCGGGGTCTCCTCGACGCGCGTGTGGATGTACCAGGCGAGCGCGAGGACCAGCAGTCCGACCAGGAACGGCACGCGCCAGCCCCAGGCCGCGAACGCCGAGTCGGTGGTGAGGGCTCCGGCCAGCAGGAAGACGGTGTTGGCGGTGACCACGCCGATGGGGACGCCGAGCTGGACGAAGCTGCCGTAGACACCGCGCTTGCCCTCGGGGGCGTACTCGGTGGCCAGGAGCATCGCGCCACCCCACTGGGCGCCGACGGCGACGCCCTGTGCGACCCGAAGCAGGACGAGCAGGATCGGGGCGGCCACACCGATCGTGTCGTACGTCGGCAGCAAGCCGATGGCCGTGGTGGACACGCCCATGAGCGTGAGCGCGAGGACGAGCATCGGCTTGCGGCCGCGCTTGTCGCCGAGGTGGCCGGCGACGATGCCGCCGATGGGGCGGGCGAGGAAGCCGACGGCGAAGGTCGCGAACGAGGCGAGGACGCCTGCCGTGGCGCTTCCGGCGGGGAAGTAGAGGTCGCCGAGCACGAGGGCGGCGGCGATGCCGAAGACGAAGTAGTCGTACCACTCGACGGCCGAGGCGAGTGCCGCCGCGGTGGCGACCCGGCGGCGGTTGCCGGCCGTGGGCGGGGTGGGGG
>NZ_JAIGQA010000258.1:0-8852 GCF_019733245.1 Streptomyces sp. WAC04114 | reverse complement strand
CCACCCCCGTCCGCCTCCGCCAGCCTCCGCTTCGCCCCGGTCAGCAACTGCCCGCTGATCCCCACCAGCAACTCCGCGAGCATCGCGTCCTTGCCCGCGAAGTGCCGGTACAGCCCGGGCCCGCTGATCCCGACCGCAGCGCCTATCTCATCGACCCCGACCCCATGGAACCCCCGCTCGGCGAACAGCCGAGCGGCCTCCTTGAGGATCTGCTCACGGCGGGTGGGGGCGTCGGTTCTGGTGGCCATGAAAACAATTCTAGACAGGGAGGTTAGCGGTCGTTAACCTGAAGGAAATGCGTTAACGCTCATTAACAAAGTGAGGGGACCCGCAGGATGCACGAGGCACCGGAGCTCACGAGCGCGGCAGACCCCGCGTCGGAGGCCTTTCGGGCCAACGAGGAGGCGCACCACGCCCTCGTCGAGGAGCTGCGCACCAAGCTCGCCGCCGCCGCACAGGGCGGCGGCGAGAAGGCCCGCGCCCGCCACACGGCCCGCGGAAAGCTGCTCCCCCGCGACCGCGTGGACACCCTCCTCGACCCGGGCTCGCCCTTCCTGGAGCTGGCCCCGCTCGCGGCCGACGGGATGTACGAGGGGCAGGCCCCGGCCGCCGGCGTCATCGCCGGCATCGGCCGGGTCAGCGGCCGCGAGACGGTGGTCATCGCCAACGACGCCACGGTCAAGGGCGGCACCTACTACCCGATGACGGTCAAGAAGCACCTCCGCGCCCAGGAGGTCGCCCTCGACAACCGCCTCCCCTGCGTCTACCTGGTGGACTCCGGCGGCGCCTTCCTGCCCATGCAGGACGAGGTCTTCCCGGACCGCGACCACTTCGGCCGCATCTTCTACAACCAGGCCCGCATGTCCGGCGCCGGCATCCCCCAGATCGCCGCCGTCCTCGGCTCGTGCACGGCAGGTGGGGCGTACGTCCCGGCGATGAGCGACGAGGCGGTGATCGTCCGCGACCAGGGCACCATCTTCCTGGGCGGCCCGCCCCTGGTGAAGGCGGCCACCGGCGAGGTCGTCACGGCGGAGGAGCTCGGCGGCGGCGAGGTCCACTCCCGCACCTCGGGCGTCACCGACCACCTCGCGGAGAACGACGCGCACGCGCTCCGCATCGTCCGCACCATCGTCTCCACGCTCCCTTCCCGCGGCGCACTCCCCTGGGAGGTCACGGAGGCGACGGAGCCCAAGGTCGACCCGCACAGCATCTACGGCGCGGTCCCGGTCGACTCCCGCACCCCCTACGACGTGCGCGAGATCATCGCCCGGGTCGTCGACGGCTCCCGCTTCGCCGAGTTCAAGTCCGAGTTCGGCCAGACGCTGGTCACAGGCTTCGCCCGGATCCACGGCCACCCGGTGGGCATCGTCGCCAACAACGGCATCCTGTTCTCCGAGTCCGCCCAGAAGGGCGCCCACTTCGTCGAGCTGTGCGACCAGCGCGGCATCCCCCTGGTCTTCCTGCAGAACATCTCGGGCTTCATGGTCGGCAAGGATTACGAGGCGGGCGGCATCGCCAAGCACGGCGCCAAGATGGTCACGGCGGTCGCCTGCACCCGCGTACCGAAGCTGACCGTCGTGGTCGGCGGCTCGTACGGCGCGGGCAACTACTCCATGTGCGGCAGGGCGTACTCCCCCCGCTTCCTGTGGATGTGGCCGAACGCCAAGATCTCGGTGATGGGCGGCGAGCAGGCCGCCTCGGTCCTGGCGACCGTCAAGCGGGACCAGCTGGAGGGCCGCGGCGAGGCCTGGTCCGCGGAGGACGAGGACGCCTTCAAGGCCCCGATCCGCGCCCAGTACGAGCGCCAGGGCAACGCCTACTACGCGTCGGCCCGCCTCTGGGACGACGGTGTGATCGACCCGCTGGACACCCGTCAGGTCCTGGGCCTGGCCCTGACCGCGTGCGCCAACGCGCCCCTGGGTGACCCCCAGTTCGGCGTCTTCCGGATGTGAGGGGACGGACGACGATGTTCGAGACAGTACTGGTGGCCAACCGCGGCGAGATCGCCGTACGGGTGATCCGTACGCTGCGGTCGATGGGCGTGCGCTCGGTGGCCGTCTTCTCCGACGCGGACGCCGACGCCCGGCACGTCCGCGAAGCGGACACGGCGGTCCGGATCGGACCGCCTCCCGCCTCCGAGAGCTACCTGTCGGTGGAGCGCCTCCTGGAGGCCGCCGCCCGCACAGGCGCCCAGGCCGTGCACCCCGGCTACGGCTTCCTCGCCGAGAACGCCGCCTTCGCGCGCGCCTGCGCCGAGGCCGGCCTGGTCTTCATCGGCCCTCCGGCGGACGCGATCGCGCTGATGGGCGACAAGATCCGCGCCAAGGAGACGGTCCAGGAGGCCGGGGTACCGGTCGTGCCCGGCGGGCGTGACCCGGATCTGGCCGAGGCGGCCCGCGAGCTGGGCGCGCCCGTGCTGCTGAAGCCCAGCGCGGGCGGCGGCGGCAAGGGCATGCGCCTGGTGCGGGACCTGACCCGGCTGGAGGACGAGATCGCCTCGGCCCGCCGCGAGGCCCGCGCCTCCTTCGGCGACGACACACTCCTCGTCGAGCGCTGGATCGACCGCCCCCGGCACATCGAGATCCAGGTCCTGGCGGACGGGCACGGGAACGTGGTCCACCTCGGGGAGCGCGAGTGCTCCCTCCAGCGCCGCCACCAGAAGATCATCGAGGAAGCGCCGAGCGTCCTCCTCGACGAGGAGACGCGCTCCGCGATGGGCGAGGCGGCGGTCCAGGCGGCCCGCTCCTGCGGCTACCGCGGCGCGGGCACGGTGGAGTTCATCGTCAACGGCGCCGACCCGTCGTCGTACTACTTCATGGAGATGAACACCCGCCTCCAGGTGGAGCACCCGGTCACGGAGCTGATCACGGGCCTGGACCTGGTCGAGTGGCAGCTGCGCGTGGCGGCCGGAGAACCGCTCGCCTTCACCCAGACGGACGTACGGCTGACCGGTCACGCCGTGGAGGCCCGCATCTGCGCCGAGGACCCGGCCCGCGGTTTCCTCCCCTCCGGCGGCACGGTGCTAAAGCTGCGCGAACCGCAGGGCGACGGCGTCCGCACCGACTCGGGCCTCACCGAGGGCACGGAGGTCGGCAGCCTCTACGACCCGATGCTCTCCAAGGTCATCGCGTACGGCCCCGACCGCGCGACCGCCCTGCGCAAACTCCGGGCCGCCCTGGCGGAGACGGTCACGCTCGGCGTGCAGACCAACGCCGGGTTCCTGCGCCGCCTGCTCGCCCACCCGGCGGTCGTCTCCGGCGACATGGACACGGGCCTGGTCGAGCGCGAGGTCGAGGGACTGGTCCCCACGGACGTACCGGAGGAGGTGTACGAGGCGGCGGCGGCCGTACGCCTCGAAGCCCTGAAGCCGGAGCCGGGCGGCTGGACGGACCCGTTCTCGGTGCCGAGCGGCTGGCGCCTGGGCGGTGCGCCGAAACCGCCGGTCTTCCCCCTGCGGGTGCAGGAGCCCGTGGAGCACACTCCGCGCGGCGCGGCCACGGTCACCGCCGACCGGGTCTCCGTCACGCTGGACGGCGTCCGCCACACCTTCCACCGCGCCGCCGACTGGCTCGGCCGCGACGGCGACGCCTGGCATGTGCGCGACCACGACCCGGTCGCCGCGTCCCTCACCCGCGCCGCCCACGCGGGCGCCGACTCGCTGACCGCGCCGATGCCCGGCACGGTGACGGTGGTGAAGGTCGCCGTCGGCGACGAGGTGAGCGCCGGTCAGAGCCTGCTGGTGGTGGAGGCGATGAAGATGGAGCACGTCATCTCCGCGCCGCACGCCGGCAAGGTCACCGAGCTGGACGTGGCCCCCGGCACCACGGTCGCCATGGACCAGGTGCTGGCGGTCATCGCACCGCACGAGGAGGCGGCGGAATGACAGTCCCAGGGCTCCCGATGGCCGTCCCGAGCAGGGACCTGCCCACCCGCGTCCGCATCCACGAGGTCGGCGCGCGCGACGGCCTGCAGAACGAGCAGGCGACGGTCCCCACGGAGGTCAAGGCGGAAATCATCCGCCGCCTGGCCGACGCGGGCCTGACGACGATCGAGGCGACGAGCTTCGTCCACCCCAAGTGGGTCCCCCAACTGGCGGACGCGGAGCGGCTGTTCCCTCTTGTCAGGGACCTCCCGGTGGCGCTCCCGGTGCTCGTCCCGAACGAGAGGGGCCTGGACCGCGCCCTGGCACTGGGCGCCCGGCGGGTGGCGGTCTTCGCCAGCGCGACGGAGTCCTTCGCCAAGGCCAACCTCAACCGCACGGTGGACGAGGCCCTGGCGATGTTCGAGCCGGTGGTGAGCCGCGCGAAGTCCGAGGACGTCCATGTCCGCGGCTACCTGTCCATGTGCTTCGGCGACCCGTGGGAGGGCGCGGTCCCGATCCCCCAGGTGGTGAAGGTCTGTAAGGCCCTGCTGGACATGGGCTGCGACGAGCTGAGCCTGGGCGACACGATCGGCGTGGCGACGCCCGGCCACGTGGTCTCACTCCTGGCGGCCCTGGACGAGGCGGGCGTACCCGTGTCGGCCCTCGGCGTCCACTTCCACGACACCTACGGCCAGGCCCTCGCCAACACCCTCGCGGCGCTCCAGCAGGGCGTGACGACGGTCGACGCCTCGGCGGGCGGCCTGGGCGGCTGCCCGTACGCCAAGTCGGCGACCGGCAACCTCGCCACCGAAGACCTCGTGTGGATGCTGCGGGGCCTCGGCATCGACACCGGAATCGACCTCGGCCGCCTCGTCGCCACGAGCGCGTGGATGGCCACCCACCTGGGCCGACCCAGCCCGTCCCGCACCGTCCGAGCCCTGTCCCACGAGGACACCGAGGAGCACTGATCACCATGGACTACCGTCTCTCCCCCGAGCTGGAGGAACTCCGCCGCACGGTCGAGGAGTTCGCGCACGAGGTGGTGGCGCCGAAGATCGGCGACTTCTACGAGCGGCACGAGTTCCCGTACGAGATCGTCCGGGAGATGGGCCGCATGGGCCTGTTCGGCCTGCCGTTCCCGGAGGAGTACGGCGGCATGGGCGGCGACTACCTTGCCCTCGGCGTGGCCCTGGAGGAACTGGCGCGGGTCGACTCCTCGGTGGCGATCACCCTGGAGGCCGGCGTCTCGCTCGGCGCGATGCCGATCCACCTCTACGGCACCGAGGCCCAGAAGCGGGAGTGGCTCCCCCGCCTCTGCTCGGGCGAACTGCTGGGCGCGTTCGGCCTGACGGAACCGGACGGCGGCAGCGACGCGGGCGCGACCCGTACGACGGCCCGTCTGGACTCGGCCACGAACGAGTGGGTGATCAACGGCACGAAGTGCTTCATCACCAACTCGGGCACGGACATCACGGGCCTGGTGACGGTCACGGCGGTCACGGGCCGCAAGCCCGACGGCAGGCCCCACATCTCCTCGATCATCGTCCCCTCCGGCACCCCCGGCTTCACGGTCGCGGCCCCGTACTCCAAGGTCGGCTGGAACGCCTCGGACACCCGCGAGCTGTCCTTCACCGACGTCCGCGTCCCGGCGGAGAACCTCCTGGGCGAAGAGGGCCGCGGTTACGCCCAGTTCCTGCGCATCCTCGACGAAGGTCGTATCGCGATCGCGGCGCTGGCGACGGGTCTGGCACAGGGCTGCGTGGACGAGTCGATCAAATACGCCAAGGAGCGCCACGCCTTCGGCAAGCCCATCGCCGCCAACCAGGCCATCCAGTTCAAGATCGCGGACATGGAGATGAAGGCCCACACGTCCCGCCTGGCCTGGCGCGACGCAGCGGCCCGCCTGGTCGCCGGCGACCCCTTCAAGAAGGAAGCGGCCCTGGCGAAGCTCCACTCCTCCACGGTCGCGGTGGACAACGCCCGGGAGGCCACCCAGATCCACGGCGGCTACGGCTTCATGAACGAATACCCGGTGGCCCGCATGTGGCGAGACTCCAAGATCCTCGAAATCGGCGAGGGCACGAGCGAGGTCCAACGGATGCTGATCGCACGGGAGTTGGGGTTGGCGGGCTGAGTGGCAGGTCCTGCTCCTCCCCTATACGCTCCGCCGGAGCATTCCCCACGGTCCTCATAACTGCGGCGCGGGAAGCGATCCAGCGGCATCGCGTCCGGCGAGAACGCCCCGCCGAAAAATCGGCGGGGCGTTTTTGGCGGGTCTGGCGCTCAGCCTGACGGAATCGTCACGACCGTCACTTGTCCATCCATCAGGCATTCGATGAGAACTGAACCGCCAAGTGGGTGGATCCAGAAGTGCGGCCCAGCGTCCAGGATGTCCCGCGCATGTCGCACCGCGACATCCGCAGGCATCGTCACGGTCGGCATGAGGTAGTTGCCCCAGATGACGGCGATCCGCTCACCCCGCTGCACATACGAGGAGAGCAGTTCCGCAGCCATCCTCGTCCAGTCCTCCTCATCGTCCCACCAGAGACGGTCTTGGAACGGAGTGGAATCGAAGTCGATCACGTCGCCGGTGGTAGCCGGAAATCTACTCAGCGTCGCTGCAGTCAGTGCGCAATTCTCGGCGAGATCCAGCTTTACCACCTGCCGACCATCATCGTCGCGGGGGTCGTTCATGAAGTCCGGAAGATACTCCGGACGATTCCCATAGGAACTACCGCCTGTCATACGTTCCGCCTCAACCACGTCGAAATGCTCCCGCCAGGGAACCTAATCGCCCATTTTCGAACCGCTGCACCCTTACCCGTCATCACATTGATGTGCGGGCCAATTCTATTGTCAGTATCCAGGCGGAACGACCTGTATTGCCCACCACTGGTCGCGGTGAACCCGGTATCCCTGCCGAAGGTGTCGACCGCCGACTCCATCGTCCCCTGCCGACGCTGCCAGGAACCGGTGTCGATGGGTCCCACGATGTCCAGGGCCTGGTTTCTGGCCTGTTCGAACGAGTCCGCGTCCAGGACGACCTCGCTGCGAGGCTTCTCCGGGTCGCACCTGCAGAGCTCGGAGTGCCCGGGTTGTGATCCACCACAGTTGTGAACGAGGACCGGCAAGGTCCCCGCCAGCACAAAGTACGTATGAAGATCGCTGACCGTGAGGTTGTGAACGGCAGCCGAACCGACCGTCCACCGCTCCACAGAAGTGACCTGGACTCGCGTCCCCGCTCCGGTCCGCAGCCACTCCCCCGCCGTCAGATCAGTGGCGTCGACCCACTCCCCAAGCTCAGGCACCCAGAACGGATGGCCATCGGTCGCCGTGACCGAAGCCGTCTTCGAGCCCTTCTTGCCGTCGATGTCCACCGTGATCTTGACGAGATGCTTGAGCCCCTTGCCCTTGATCTCGGCTGTGACCGTCTCGACCTTCGTCTCGCCCGTCTCCGGGTCGGTCGCCAAGACCTTGTCGCCGATGTCGACGTCCTTGATCGGTTTCGTCGAACCGTCGGCCATCAACACCTTCGTGCCGGGCGTGAAGCTGTTACCGACCTTGCAGGAAACGGCCTCCGTCGCCTCGTCCGCCGCCTTGCTGCTCTTGCGCCAGTCCTGGAAGCTGTCCCACAGCCTGGGGCTGAGGTTTCCGATGCGCTTGATCAGGGCCCAGGCCTTGTCCATCTTGTTCCAGTACTTCGCGGCCAGCCGCGCCAGCGGTCCGCCGGCCACGAGCGACGAGACGACGTTGAGTGCCGTGGCCCCGCAGGAACCCAACGCGCCCGTGGTGAAGCAGTCCAGCGCGTCCGTGATGCCCAGCTCGTCCGCGATGATCTGCCCGAGCTCCTTGGCGACGGCGATAGCCCGCTGCTTGGCCGCGTCCGCCCGCGCCTTCTGCTGGCGCGCCCGGTACTGCGCCGGCGCCTCCTTCGGCTTATTGACCCCGTAGTACGTGTAGTAGGTGTCGGTCGCCTTGACCTCCCACCCGCCGTCGCGCTCCAGGGTGCAGGTGATGCCGACGTTCACGCAGTCGTCGGGCTTCAGGCCACTCGGGTCGGAGAAGGTGACCGGGCTGTTGTTGCTGTACGAGTAGCCGTTGATCTGCTGCGGGTCGGTGTAGTCGATGATCGGGTCAGCCGAGATGAAGCGGCCCGTGTCCGAGTCGTATTCACGCGCCCCGAGCGTTGTCAGGCCAGTGGACTGCTGCACCGTGCCGCCGACGAAGCCCTTGTCGTTCACCCAGGCACGGGACGAGGGCGAGGACGTGGACTCGTCGCGCGGGTTACCGAAGGGGTCCGTGCGGCGGCGCGTCGTCTCACCGGTCTTGGCATTGATCGCCAGTTGGGCCGTTCCCTGGTGGTCCGACGCCAGGAAGTGGACACCGCCCGCATCCCGCATGGCGATCTGCATGGCGCCGAACGCGTAGTAGCGAGTCGTCGTCACCTTGGACGTCGACTTGTCCAGGTGCAGCTCCATGCCCGGCAGGTAGAACGTCTTCTCCTGGGATGTGTCCCGAAGGATCCGCTCACCCGACGCGTCATACGTGTACTGCGTCACCGTGCCGTCGGCGTTGGTGACCTTGGTCAGCTCACCCTGCTTGTCCCAGTCCAGGGACTGGGTGTCTCCGTTGAGAACTCGGCTCCTGGTGTTGCCTGTTACGTCGTAGGTGTAGGTGTCTTGAGACGTGACCTCGGGCGTCGTGCTCGTTGCCGCCGTCTTCTCCACGACCGAAGACAGCGTGTGCGGACCGGAATTCGTGCCATTGGGACCGGACTTCTCGCCGTACGTGTACGTCCGGGTCGAGTTCGGGGCCCCGTTCAGTCCGTGCCGCGTCTCGCTCGCTCGATGTAACCGGGCTCGTTGGAGAACGTCCATGACGCGTCGCCTCAAGCCGTAGGCGGAGCCCCTGCAGGGGCGCCGGCCTACGGCATCGTGATCCGGATCACCGCCCCTGAGGGCATTCACGCCCCCACCCCCGGGCACACACC